>NZ_NNRN01000056.1:0-171620 GCF_002252535.1 Brucella lupini | reverse complement strand
CAGTCTAATCTATATTGACTATCTCAATTTCTTTCGTTTGGATAATGACTTTGTCCTCACAGGCGGTAACGGTGGGAACGGTGGGAACACATTCATCACAACAGTTGATGCCAATGGCGGCGGTGGCGGTGGCGGTGGAACTGCGCTGATTTTCGATATTGCAAACAAAGCGACCGCGTCGACCATATTTAATTCGGGCACAGTAACGGGTGGCAACGGGGGAATGGGCGGCTATGGTTCTATAGGCGGCAGTGGTGGCTCGGGTGGCGATGGAATAGACATTACTGGTGAATTATTAAACATCACAAACACGGGACAGATTTCCGGAGGTCAGGGAGGACAACCTGGATTTGGACAATTCACGCCCGATCAGGTCGTCGGCAATGGCGGTGTTGGCCTTAGAATTAACGGTAACGACAACTACGTTACGAATTCCGGCACTATTTCGGGTGGCGCGACCGCTCAGGGATATTTGTTCGGCCCCATAGCAACTGGTGGATCAGGCGTACTCGTAACCGGAAATCGGAATGTCATCAGCAATTATGGTGCCATTCTTACGGGGCTGGACTCAATCGGTCTTCTATCGGCCCCAGCTTTAAAATTCTCTGGCAACGACAACCGACTTATTATTGGAAACGGTTATTCATTCAATAGTTCCGTTATATCAGCTGGCGACCGTAATGTTCTGGATCTCGGTGGATCCACAAATTCTTATCTGAATATCGGGCTATATTCAGGGTTCTCTGCCGTCGAAAAAACCACTAATGCCACGTGGACTGTTGTCGGAACAACTGGCGATTCAATGCCGTGGAATATCCAGGCCGGAACGTTACAGGTCGGTGACGGAGCCACGCTTGGCCATATCGGCAATGGCAATGTCAATTTACTGAACGGCGGCACGACCATTGCTTTCAACAATTATTATAATGCCACTGCGAGCAACCAGATTTCCGGCTTCGGCGGCCTTACAAAACTTGGCACGGGCACACTCACCCTTACGGGAATGAATAGTTATTCAGGTGTAACGGATATTGAGTCCGGAACTTTGGCTTTGTCTGGACAGGGACGGATCAATTCGTCGAATGATGTCATCGTAAATGGAACGCTAGACATTTCCAACGTTTCAGGTGCTCAGGTTAGGAACCTGACAGGTAACGGAACTATAAACCTCGGTGCCAGTTCGCTATCCATCGACAACACGATTGGGACCACATTTGGTGGCCAGATTGGCGGAACTGGTGGTATTTCTCTTAGTAGCGGGGCATTACTTTTAACGGGGGAGAATACATTTACAGGGAGCATTGGCTTATCGAACGGCACTCTGCTGCAGATGGGCGATGGCGGAACAACTGGTTCCATCGTTGGGAATATCCTTAACAATGGCACTGTCACCTTCAATCGTTCCGATGATGTCGTTTATGGCGGCGAAATCACTGGAACAGGTCACTTCGTGCAAGTCGGCAGCGGAAAGCTCACTCTTACTGCCACCAGTAGTTCAAGAGGAGATGTTCTGATTGGCCCCAACAGCACACTTCAGCTGGGCAATGGCGGTACAACGGGACTTATCGGTGGCACCAATTTCACTGGTACGATTACCAACCTTGGCACCTTAATCTATGATCGTTCAAATGCCTTTTCCTGGAAGGGTATCTATGCTGGCAATGGCGATATAATCAAAGAAGGTACCAATACCCTTACTTTGACAGGTGACAGTTCTGGATATGCAGGCTCAACCACGGTTAAGAGCGGCAAGTTGATCGTTGGGAACAATCTGGGGAACGGCAAGCTTGGCGGCAATGTGACTGTTTTCGACGGAGCAACACTCGGCGGATACGGCACGCTGGGTTCAGGCAAAGGTTCACTCATAAGCATTCAATCCGGTGGTATTCTGTCGCCAGGCAATTCGATTGGAACGTTGACGATCAATGGTGACCTAACCCTGCAGGCTGGCTCCTACCTTATGGCTGAGCTGGCTGGCGACGGCACTGCCGATCTCGTCAATGTAACAGGTCGGGCAAACATCAGCGGTTCGCATCTCGTTATCACGGCACTTGATCCCGAAATCAGCTACCAAGCAGGCCAGAATTACAACATTCTGTCTGCAGCTAATCTGGTTAACGGACAATTTGCGGATGTGACATCGAACTCAGCGTTCCTAACCTTCACACTCGATCCAGATCAGAGTTCAAATGCCTTCAACGTCGCGCTGAAGCCTATTGCAACCGAACCCGAACCGAACAATCCAGATCCAGGTGGCAACCCCGGGCAAGGAGAAAATCCGAAACCAACGCCTTTGTTCACGACTGTCACAGAAACGAGAAATGAGTTCGCAACGGCTCAGGCTCTGGATTCCCTCCCTCAGACCGGAAGTTCACTGGCACTTTACAACACGCTCTTGATGCAGTCGGCTGAAGAAGCCCGGTCGGCCTTTAATGATCTGTCAGGTGAAGCTTACGCATCCGCGAAAGGTGCACTGATCAATCAGTCGCAGTTCATCAACAGCGCAATCACCAATCGGCTGCAACAAGCCAACGGCTCGACACCTACAGCGCCAGTGGCCACGATGAACTATGCTTCTGAACCCAATAAGACTGAAGCCTTCGAGACTGTGACGCCAAAAGCGAGTTCTGAAAATCTTTATACGGGATGGGGATACGCTTACGGAGCCTGGAGTGAACAGGATCCGAATGGCAACACGGGTCGGCTGAAATCTTCAGTTGGCGGGTTCGTCACCGGTATCGACAGGCTTGTATACGAAAACTGGCGACTCGGCCTCCTGGCTGGCTATAGTCATACCTCCTTCGAAGTCGATAGCAGAGCATCATCCGGCAGCAGCGATAACTACACCATTGGTGCTTACACGGGTACTGAATGGCAGATGCCAAACGGCAACGCATTGGCCTTCAACTCAGGCGTTGCCTACACCTGGCATCAGTTGGACATGAACAGATATGTCGCGTTCCCCACTTTCGGTGATAGCTTGAGTGCCGATTACGACGCAGGAACGTTCCAGATATTTGGTGAACTCGGATACAAGATCCAACTCCCGAAGGCTGTGCTCGAGCCGTATGCCAATTTGTCTTATGTCCGTTTGAAAACTGATGGTTTCGATGAGGACGGCCAAACCGCAGCGGCGTTATCCACGGAATCCGATACCACAAGCACAACGTTCAGCACGCTTGGCTTTCGAGCATCGACTGGCTTCGATCTTGGAAGCATCCAAACAACCGCCCGCGCCGATATTGGCTGGAGACATGCTGCAGGAAACGTGAACCCCGTTTCAACGGCCAGCTTTGTTGGCTCGAACGCTTTCACCGTTACAGGCGCCCCGATAGCAAAGGATACCGCTATCATCGAAGCCGGGTTGGGTTTCGAACTTTCGAAAGATGCCACGCTTGGCGTGTCCTATAGCGGCCAGTTTGGTTCCGGAGCACAACGAAATGGCTTCAATGCCTCTTTGAAGGTTAGCTTCTGATCTTTTCTATTTATACTGACTGAAAGAGGGCTACGGCCCTCTTTTTGCGTTTGTAAAGGGAAAACCCCGAAGCTATGAATACCGGTGGTAAACGGTATGCGCCGTCTACGCCCCATTGATTTTACAATTTCGGCTACGGTGCAAAGCTACCAGCGTGCCGGATGTGAGCTCACCGGATAGTATCTGACGAGCTCATTGTGAGGCTTTGATGCGGGCGGCGTATGCCCATGGCATCAGGGCATCGATGTCTTTGGCGAGGTGGCCGTTTGCGAGACGGGTGAAGAGGTTGCACAGGTAGGCATAGGGCTCGACGCCGTTCATTTTACAAGTGCCGATCAGGCTGGCAAACCGGGCCCAATTACGGCCCCCTTCGTCCGAAGGGGCTGCATAATACAATAATTTTGGGCAACGAAGTTAGAGTACAATATCCATTCCATCCCGACGTTGGACGCGAGCTGGTGGTGCTCGCCGACCAAATTCACGATGGGCGTCGGCACTTTAGGTTCGGCGCGAGTGCGGGCGCTCCCAACTTCTGCCAGCCTGGATGACGGAGCGTGAAGCAGCATCGATAAAAATCGTGACTGATCCGCTTCTGCCCATAGCCAGACTTCTCGAGCTTCGTGTGTTCCTTGATGTCCTTGTATCCTTGTCTCCTCGGGGGGAGTCGCCTCCCGCAGAAGGAGGTCCTCATGTCCAGAACGATGATGAAAAGGCAGCAGCCGGATCTGTTCACAACAACGCAAGCGGATCGTCTGCCTCAAGCGATACAAGCCGAAGCCGCGAAATTGCTATTGGTCCTGCTAAAGGAAGCCGTCGCAAAACCCTACTTACTGTCAGCCCAATCAGGTCAGGAGGTGCGTCATGACGAAGATCACCGCTGATCATTTGACGCACAGCGCTGTAGTTTACGTCCGACAGTCATCGAGCGACCAGGTTGCGCACAATCTGGAGAGCCAGCGCAGACAATACGGCCTTGAGGCTCGCGCGCGTGAACTTGGCTGGAACGACGTGGAGATTATTGATGATGACCTCGGTAAGTCTGGGGCGGCGTTGCACGACGTGGATTTGAGCGGCTGTTAGCGTTAATCTGCGAGGCGCGCGTCGGCGCCGTGTTCTCGATCGAGGCCTCCCGGCTCGCGCGAAACGGTCGAGACTAGCATACACTACTGGAATTTTGCGGTTTAGTCGGCACACTCATTGTCGATGAGGAAGGTGTCTACGATTCGCGGTCGATCAACGACAGCTTGCTCTTGGGAATGAAGAGAACAATGAGCGAGATGGAGCTCAGCGTCATTCGACAGCGATCCGTTGAAGCCGTAAAGCAAAAGGCTCGACGTGGCGAGCATTTTACGACAGTTGCAGTCGGTTACGTAAAGACTAATGACGACCGGATCGAGAAGAACCCGGACGTTCGTGTTCGCGAGGCGCTTGATTTCGTCTTCAGGAAATTCGTGGAACTGCAATCGATCCGGCAGGTTTTGCTCTGATTGATCCAGGAGAAGATCTTGCTTTCGGGTCGTCGTTGGAGGATCGAACAATGCAAAAATCGGATGGCGTACACCAAGTTATACGACGTTGAACCATATGCTCACCAACCCGGTTTATGCTGGCGCATATGCATTCGGCCGACGAGGTGTCCGAACGACAATCGAAAACGGCCGGAAAAAGGTAAAACGAAATCCCCAGCGAGATTGGAAAGCTTGGGAAGTGCTGCTTCATGACCGTCACGAGGGTTATATCTCCTGGGACGATTTTGTACGGAATCAGCGCATCATCGCTGACAATGTCAGCGGCAAAAGCTTTCTGAGCCGGGGAGCCATTCGTCGCGGGGAAGCGCTTTTGCCGGGGCTGCTGCGATGTGGTCGATGTGGTCGGCGGCTTTACGTTCAATACACCGGAAGGGGTGGTGATACGCAGAAATATGTCTGTCGCGGAGAATTCAACAAAGCAGCTGTAGCAATCTGTCTTGGCTTCGGAGGAATGCGCCTCTATCGAAGGGTGGCACAAGAAGTTCTGGAGCGGCTTCAGCCCCTGGGCGTTGAGGCTGCGCTAAATGCGATGAAAGCTCAGGGAGCCGAGCAGTCTGAAAATTACGCCAACTCCAAAGATCCCTCGAACAGGCACAGTACGAAGCAAACCGAGCCTATCGTCAATACGACGCTGTGGATCCCGACAATCGCCACGTCGCGGGCGAGCTTGAACGCCGTTGGAACGAGCGCATCGACGCCATGCGTGCAATCGAACGAGAAATCGAAGGTTTAACCAATTCACCTTCTCCAGGTCTCAGCATCGGCGATCGTGAAACGCTGCTCAAGCTGGGAGACGATCTGGCCCGCGCCTGGCAGCGTCCGGGCGTTACTTCGGAGACCAAGAAGAAGATCCTGCGCACGGTGCTATCGGAGATCATCGTCGATGTTGACCAGGACAACGAGCATCTTGATCTCATCATTCATTGGCAGGGCGGAGACCACACGCGCTTGAAGGTTAAGAAGAACCGTGTTGGTGTGACGCGCTGGACGACGGATGCCGAGGTCGTGGATCTTGTACGTGTTCTCGCACGTCATATGCCCGACTATGCGATTGCCGCCGTGCTTAATCGCTCCTGAAAAAAGACTGCCCACGGGGCTTCCTGGACAAGAGCTGGCGTATGTTCGTTACGCAACGTTCGCGAGATTAAACCCTATCGCCAAGGAGAGCGAAAGGATCGTGGTGAACTGTCGTTAGAAGAAACTGCCGATATGCTGGATGTCAGTCCCTCGACGATCCGTCGTATGATCATCGAAGGGCGGCTGCCTGCCGAACATTTATGTAAAGGCTCGCCCTGGATCATTAAGCAATCCGATCTTCAACGTCTGGCCGTTACCCAGGAAGCCTGTCGTCGGAGATCACACCTGCGTCCGCCACCTACTGAATCCAACCAGAAATGCCTTGAATTTTAAGGAGATCGACAGATGAGCAGTATGAAGCGCCATCGTCGTGCCCGGCAAAGAGCGCATTGCGGCCCGTCCTGCCGCGTCAGCATATAGACCCCTTTGTCCACGAGCGCCAGCTGTTTGGTCCCAGCATGTGATCGAGCTTTTTCTAGATAACTCTGATAACATC
The DNA here is from genome assembly GCF_002252535.1 of Brucella lupini. Taxonomy (NCBI): domain Bacteria; kingdom Pseudomonadati; phylum Pseudomonadota; class Alphaproteobacteria; order Hyphomicrobiales; family Brucellaceae; genus Brucella; species Brucella lupini. The sequence goes on along the minus strand of NZ_NNRN01000056.1, from coordinate 165,043 downwards.
CTGGATTCTTCAATTATCATTATAGATAGAATATTTATAATTACGCGTCGCTAAGCAATATCGGAACAATTGCGGCGTTCTCCGAGTTTGTCTCACGCAGCAAAATCTATGTCTTCAACGAAACATAGGGGAGAGTGAGATGGGTGAGTTGTTGTTTTGGATTGTTCTGGTGGGACTGCCAGTGCTTCTCGTAAGCGGCTTCGCATATGCACACTATCTGAAGCGTACTGGTGGTACCAGGCCAGGCGAAGATGGCGCTTAGCGGAAGAAGGGCTAAATCGATGGCACGCCGTGCAAACTGGAAAGGCCAGCTGAAAATTGGTCAGGTTTTGTGTCCTGTCGCGCTGTTCACGGCGGCATCGACTTCCGAACGTGTTTCATTCCATCTGATTAATCGTAAGACGGGAAATCGCCTCAACCGCGAGTTCGTAGACAGCGATACCGGCAAACCGGTGCCGCGCGAGAACCAGGTCAAGGGCTATGAAGTGTCGTCGGGCACCTATTTGAGTTTCGACGAAGCGGAAATCGCCGCGGCCATTCCCGAAAGTGACAAGACGCTGAATGTCACCCGATTTGTCAAATGCGACGAGATAGACGATGTCTATCTCGACCGGCCATATTATCTTGCCCCGGCTGGAGACAGCGATAGTTTCGTACTCGTTCGCGAGGGCATGAAATCTGAAAAGGTAGCCGCAATTGCCGAGACTGTCCTTTTCCGCCGCGCGCGACAAGTTCTGATCCGTGCCGACGATGATGGTCTGATAGCCGCGACGCTCAATTTCGAATATGAGGTACGAGCGGCAGCGGAGGCATTTGCCGACTTGGGCACTTTCAAGTTCGATCAAGAAATGCTCGACCTGGCGCAGCATATTATCGACACCAAGATGGGCAGTTTCGACCCCGTAGGCTTCGATGACCGTTACGATGCAGCACTGGCAGATTTGATAAAGGCCAAGATTGACGGGAGACCGCTCAAGAAGCCGGTTGCGCCGAAGACTGCCGAGGTTATCGATCTCAAGGAGGCTCTTCGCAAGAGTGCAAACCTGGGTCGGGCCGGGCAGGCGCCGACCAAAGCAACAAAAGGCAAAGCCAAGTCCGGGGCAACATCTAGAACAAAGTCTAGAAAAAAGGCTGGCTGATCATGGGACAGCCACTCGAAACCTATCGCAGGAAGCGCGATTTTACCCTGACTAACGAGCCGCGCGGTAAGTCTTCACGCACAAAAGGCGAGCTCTTTGTCGTGCAAAAACATGATGCTCGCAGACTGCATTATGATTTTCGCCTTGAGATGGATGGCGTGCTGAAAAGTTGGGCGGTGACGCGAGGTCCAAGCCTTGTTCCTGGCGAAAAGCGACTGGCCGTGCATGTGGAGGACCATCCGCTTGAATATGCGGAGTTCGAAGGCACGATCCCTAAAGGCGAGTACGGTGGTGGTACAGTTATCGTCTGGGATAAAGGGCGTTGGAAATCCACTGGTGATGCACATAAGCAATACAAGAAAGGGCATCTCGAGTTCGAGCTCACAGGGAGAAAACTCAAAGGTCGCTGGCATTTGGTCCGGATGCACGGAAAGCCAGACGAGAAGCGAGAGAATTGGCTCCTCATCAAGGGTGAGGACGAATTCGCCAGAAATCCAGATGAACCTGACATTCTCGAAGAGATGCCGAAATCAGTAAAAACCGGTCGCGCCATCGCCGATGTCGAACACGAAGCGCCAGGCTGGTCGTCGAAAACTGGTCCGATCAACAAGAATTCGACCGCTCAAGAGGAGGGTGGGGGCGCACATATCAAAAATGCGAAGAAGCGACCGATGCCGGATTTCGTCAAACCTGAGCTCGCTGCGCTCGTATCAGCTGCTCCAGATGGAAACCGCTGGCTTCACGAGATCAAGTTCGACGGTTATCGCATTCAGGCTCATATTGCAGGGGGAAAGGTCATCCTGTATTCGCGGGGGGGACTGGATTGGACCGGAAAATTTGGCCAGCAGATTGTTGACGATCTTATTGGTGCAGGCGTAGACAAAGCCATTTTTGACGGGGAGATCGTTGTCGAAAACCAGTCGGGACTGTCCGACTTTTCAGCTTTGCAAGAGGATTTAAGCGAGGGGCGTTCGGATCGGTTTGTCTATTATCTCTTCGATCTTCTGCATGTTGATGGCGAAGATCTCCGCCAGACTCCTCTGGTTGAGCGCAAAACGTTGCTTGAAAAATTAATTTCCGGATCATCGTCAACGCTTCGCTTCAGCGAGGCCTTTGATGCCGATGGGGCTGCGGTACTGAAGAAAGCTTGCGGACTAGGCCTTGAGGGCATTGTGTCGAAGCTCAGGGAGGCATCTTATAAAAGCGGTCGCAGCAACGATTGGCGTAAGTCGAAATGCATTGGACGACGGGAATTCGTTATTGCAGGCTATGTTCCCTCGACGGCAACGCGAGCGGCAATCGGTTCGCTCCTTTTGGGTGTACAGGATAAAAAGGGGCTGGTTCCCGTGGGCCGGGTGGGAACGGGCTTTTCGGTCAGGATTGCAAAAGAACTTTACAAACGGCTGCAAGCCATGCGGCTGGAAGAGAGTCCATTCGCCGTACCACTGACCGCAGATGAAAAACGCGGCGTCAGGTTCGTCACGCCGCAACTGGTAGCAGAAATCGAATTTGGCGCCTGGACGGCTGACAAACGTTTGCGTCACGCTTCTTTCAGAGGATTGCGCGACGATAAAGCTGCCAAGGACATCATATGGGAGAAGCAAACCATGTCAGCTCGTGTTTCCGGCAGAGCTCCAGATCAAATCGACGTGAAGCTCACACATCCCGACCGGATTTACTGGCCGGGTGAGGGTGTCACAAAACAGGGGCTTGCCGATTATTACGCCGATGTCTGGCCTCGCATCGAACCTTTTATCGTCAACCGCCCCCTGGCATTGGTGCGCTGCCCGACTGGCATCGACGGAGAACACTTTTTCCAAAAACATGCATGGAAAGGGCTGAATAAGCATATTGTCGAGGTTGAGGACCCAAAGAACAAGGAAGAAGAACCTTACATCAGTATTCGGGAGTTTGACGGACTGATCGGTCTGGTGCAAGCTGCGACGCTGGAAATTCACCCCTGGGGTTCTACGCTTAAAAACTGGGAACTGCCGGACATGTTGACCATGGACCTCGATCCGGGTGAGGGGGTTCCCTGGCCACGCGTGATCGAAGCTGCGACCGAGACTAAGGAACGTCTGGAAAAACTCGGATTGACGACGTTTGTTAAAACGTCCGGCGGCAAGGGCCTGCATGTGGTCGCGCCATTGAAACCGAAGGCCGACTGGGACGCCCTCAAGAGTTTTACCAAGGTTATTGCCGATCAGATGGCTGCGGACAGCCCTGATCGCTATGTCTCGACTATTTCCAAGGCCAAGCGCAAAGGTAAAATTCTTATCGATTATCTACGCAACCAGCGCGGCATGACTGCTGTAGCACCCTATTCGCCGCGAGCACGTCCTGGCGCTGCAGTTTCCATGCCGCTTGGGTGGGAAGAAGTGACGCCAGCAATAGGCCCCACCCATTTTACTATTCTCAACACGCCGACCCGGCTGGCTGCGTTGAATAATGATCCTTGGAAGGATTTTAGCAGCGCGGAAACACCGCTGCCCAAGCTGAAGAAATAAGCAGCGCTCTTCACATCATTTTTTTTTGTTTTCACCGGCGAGGCTTTTTCGTAGGGCATCCATGATGTTGATCACATTGCCTTCGGTTTCTGGTGCCGTCTTGCGCGGCTTCGACTCTGTTGCCGGTTTCTTTTTCTTCTTTGCAGCGATCATCGACTGAAGGTTCTTCCGCATTGGGTCCTGAAGAAAATCGGAGTTCCAATCTTCTGTCTTGCCCTTGATGAGTCTGCGGACCATGGAAAGAAGCTTCGTGTCCGGTTTGCCTTCCTCAATATCTGAAAAATAGTCGGTCGCTTTCCGAACCTCATCGCCGAAGCGCAGCGTCCACAGGACAATCCCGCGCCCGCTTGGCTCAAGAAGCACTGTTCTTTCGCGCCGGTACATGACGAGGCGGGCCAGACCGAAGACTGCGCTTTTATACATTGCCTCCCGAATGACGGAGAAGGCTTCCTGACCTACCTTGTCGGAAGGCGCGAGATAATGCGGTTTATCGTACCAGATCCAGCCAATGCTGTCGCGTGGTACAAACTTGTCGATGTCTATAATTCTGGTGCTCTCGAGTGCCACAGCTTCCAGCTCATCCTCTTCAAGTATGATATAGCTGCCGTCGTCTTTCTCGAACCCTTTGACCTCATCGTCATCTCGTACAGGTTTGTGCGTAACGGAATCCACATATCGGCTGATCACCCGGTTGCCGGTCTCGGCATTCAGGGTGTGGAAGCGCACCTTCTCGTTTTCGCGGGTCGCAGGTGTCAGCTCCACTGCACAGGTGACGAGCGAGAGTTTGAGATAGCCTTTCCAGAAACTGTGGGGCACGAGCTGATCCTCCGGAAAGAACAGGATAACCTGTTTGAAGCCCGATAGTTCCCGATCAGATTTGTTCAGCTTGGGAACTTGTCGCGGTTTGTAGTGGTTATTCGGCAAGGAAAGTACAACTGGAGTTGCCAATTGCTTAAAAAGTCTTCCGCCGTACCGTCGCTTGAAAACGAAGCTGCTCAGGACAAGCTGCTCCATGTCAGCGATACCGCGCCGGGAATTAGACGCCTGCGTTGTGGAGCCGGTTTCCGTTATGTCCAGTTTGACAAAAAGGCGATTTCCGTCGCAGATCGAAACAGGATTGCTAAGCTTGCCATTCCGCCTGCTTGGAGCGATGTCTGGATATGTTGCGATCAGCGCGGACATATACAGGCAACCGGGCGTGATACGCGCGGAAGGAAGCAATATCGTTATCACCCCGCGTGGATGGCGATGCAGGAGGAAACCAAATTCTCAAATCTACCAGACTTCGCCCGTGCACTTAGCCGACTGCGTAAAGCACTTGATGCTGATATGCAGCGACGCTCGCTCTGTCGTAAAAAGGTCGTTGCAACCGTCATCTGGCTGATGGATCGGCTATTGCTGCGGGTCGGAAATCCAGATTATGCACGCGAGAACAAAAGCTTTGGGGTCACTACGCTTCGCAATCGGCATTTGCGGGATGATGGTAGCGGATTGCGGCTCGTCTTTACTGGAAAATCGGGCAAACTGTGGAGTCTCAAGCTTTCCGATAAACGAATTGCCCGTATCGTACGCTCCATACAGGACTTGCCTGGGCAACAGTTGTTTCAATATATTGACGAGGAGGGTGACCGTTGTCCCGTTTCCTCACAGGATATAAATGACTATCTGCGAATGGCCATGCGGTCCGATTTCACGTCGAAGCATTTCCGGACATGGGCTGCAACGGCAACTGCCCTTGAGTTACTACGCTGCCTCGATTTGCCTGAGAGTGACAGGGCGCAAAAGCAGAGGCTTAATAGCGAAATCGATAAGGTTGCGCACCTGCTCGGCAATACCAGAGCGATATGTCGGAAGTCTTATATACATCCTGCCATCCCCGAATACTGGCTGGCCGGAAAACTTGGCTCGCAGATCGATGCCGCTGGAGCTATCCGGCTAGTTGCGCCTGAGCTTAGCGATGCCGAGCGTCGCACTTTGAAATGGCTGCTTTTCATCGAGGCGGAAAAGAGCTGACCAACGGATGACGATGGCTGTTGACGGTTCACGATCTCGCGGCACGATGCGGTTATTGATTGGCAGGCGCAGAACGCCATTGGTCATCATGATGGATCGATCAGTATGTTTTAGGTTAGTGGAAAGACTTAATTAACCGCTTTTAGCAGCAGGTGGCGAAATGTCGGCTCTCGATCTGGTTGTGACATTAATACTACAGACATATTTCATTCATGAGTTATCCTTTAAATAACGAAATAACCTTAGGCTATTAGATCACGGAGAAATGCCATGAAAATTAAGTCTCTTCTTTTGGCGTCAACTGTTGCTCTTATTGCTACAACCGGTACGAAAGCTGCTGACGCTATCGTTGAGGAGCCTGCGCCAGTAATCGTTGCTGAACCTGTTTTTAGCTGGACTGGCGCTTATATTGGTGGGCAGATTGGCTACGGGTGGGGAAAATCGGAATTCGAAGATGCTTTCCGTGTGAAACCGGACGGTTTTCTCGGTGGTCTTTATGCCGGTTATAACTTTGATGTCGGCAATAACTTCATTCTCGGTATCGACGGCGATATCACCTATAATAATCTAAAGGACAACTACAGCGCTACTGACGGAGATATTGCTGGTGACCTTGAGAGCAAGTTGCGGTGGTCGGGTGCTGTTCGCGCACGGGCTGGTGTCGCATTTGATCGCTTCATGCCCTATATCGCGGGCGGTGTTGCCTTCGGTAGCGTGAAAAATACGCTTTCAGCAACGGACGGTGTGGATGAAATCAGCGTATCGCAAAGCAAAACCTATACTGGCTGGACGGCTGGTGCGGGTGTTGACTACGCTGCTACTGACAACCTCATTCTGCGCCTTGAATATCGCTACACTGATTACGGTAAGAAGGACTTTGATTTTGGCACGGATGTAAGTGTCGAAGACAAGTTCAAAACACATGACGTTCGTTTGGGCGTAGCTTACAAGTTTTGACAAGCGTTATCTCGGAAATATAGAAAGGCGGCCCGTGGGGCCGCCTTTTTGTTGCAGTGGCTCTTACGAATGATATTCGCCTGGCATTTACGGCTTGAACTCAATATGTTTTTCCTTGGTCGCCTTTGAATCTTCCGCATACCGGTATGGAAAAATTTATGGATAGTGCAGTGCTTTTCTTGCATGCGCGTGGACAGTCGGCCGATGAAATCCGGATGTTGGATTGGAACAGCAATCCAATCGGAAAGCCGGAAAAGTGGCCCACTTCTCTGATAACTGCGGTTCAGATGATGCTGGCTTCGCATTTCCCAAAGGCTATTATCTGGGGACCGGAATTCACCACGATTTATAACGACGCCTTCCGACAGATTCTCGGTGAGAAAGAGAACTGCATGGGAGCATCATTCCGCGATATTTGGGCCGAAGCGTGGGATGAAATTCAACCGATGGTCCAGAAGGCCTATGCGGGTGAGGCCATTTTTGTAGAAGACTTTCCCTTGGTGATTGATCGGCACGGATATCCTGAGCAATGTTATTTTACTTTCTGCTACAGCCCGATTTACGATGAAAGAGGGCGAGTGGCTGGCATGATGGATACCGTCATCGAGACCACGACAAAGGTTGAGGCGGAAAAGCATGCTCGCATACTGAATGCCGAACTCGCTCATCGGATCAAGAATACCTTTAGCGTCGTAGCAGCGATTGCTGGCCAGACCTTCAATAACAATGCTGATGAAGAGGTGATCAACACCTTTACCAGGCGCCTGTTTGCACTCGGAAATGCACACGATGTGCTGCGATTGGGCAAAAGTTCTGAAGGTTCCCTTCGTCAGATTGTGAGCGGAATAACAAACGCGCTGGCGGTGGCGGATCGCGTGCAGATAAGCGGACCGGACGTTCTGATCGGCCCTAAAGGAGCTTCAACGCTTTCGCTTCTAATCCACGAACTGACCACCAATGCGATCAAATATGGCGCTCTTTCAAACAGTGAGGGGCGTGTGCTGTTGGAAGTGGCTGTCTCAAAAAGGCAAGACGATGCGGTCTTCTCGTTGCATTGGGCTGAGTTTGGCGGGCCGCCTGTTATCGCGCCAACTAAGACCGGATTTGGCTCCAAGCTGATAAGAATGGGGTTGTTGGGCGCCGGCGAGGTTGACGCTGACTACCGAACAGAAGGGTTTGCTGTGAAATTCTCTGCCCCTCTTCGCCAATTGCAGGGTGAGGGTCGTCTTTTTGACTCTACTTAGTTGGATCAGGAATGCTTCATTCCAGTCCCTTTTCGTCATGATCTCCCTTATGAGCAGCAGACAGATGGGTATTTGACGTGTTTGGGCCGCCTTGAGATCGGTTCTGAAAGGTCATGCTCGGCCAAAGAGTTACGCCAGGATTCCTGACATCGAAGCGGCCTGTTCGAAAGCAAGTCTAGCGTCTTCGGTACTTCCAATGTCGTGCGTGCATAAAAGGCAAGCCTTGATAGCGACGCCGAGACTACCTAATTCGAACCTATTCCATTGAGACAGTAGTATATTCTCGGCATCTGCTACGGTTCTCACCGTCTGCGTAATGCCGTCCGCAATTTCAATGACGACAGCGTCATCCCAGTGCACCTGTTCCATGCCGAAATCCTTTATACAGTGAACCCTTCACCAATTCGAAAGTTCCGTGGTTCAACAAGTTTGTCGCCAGGAGTCGATCAGCTCACCCGTGCTGACGAGTTCCAATTGCTCACTAAATCGTTGGTGACAAAGAGAGATAATTGCATCGTGGGTTTGATTGGAAACGCTGCATACTGCATCGTGGACAATGATCACCCGATATCCGCGATCTACCGCGCCCAATAGCGTTGCGAGAACACAAAGATCGGTCTCCGCTCCGCTGACGATCACAGTATCAACGCGCCGTTTGCGCAGATATCGCTGGAGGAAGCCTTCGGTCCAGGGGGAGTAAACAGTCTTATCAAGTACAACCGCAGGTGGCGAAAAATCTCCTAACGGGTCGACGAGGTCGATGAATGACGGATCAATACGATTGAGAGTAAGGGTTTCCCACTTGCGGTAGTAACCTCTCCATGCTCCTAGGGCAGCGTCGGGTGACCTTGGAGGTATAAAGCGGGTAAAGATCGTTTCTTCACTGCGCTGGGAGCAGATATCCACGATATTGGGCAAGATCGCGTCAATCCATGGCACGTGCCAAGGCGAAGCAGGTCCGAAAAGATTCTGCATGTCTATGCATAGATGCATGCAGCCGTCTCGCAAATCTCCGTGTAGAAGCCCGGTTTCCAGAGGCATGTTATCCTTCAAGTCTTTCTACGATGTTTTGCCCACAGGCTCCCTTAAGCAGACGCAACATCCGCGCCGTTGCTTCGTTCACCGCGTCGGCTGTTGACAAGTGAACATGCTGCGGGTTCTGGAAGTAGACAGAAACGGCAGTTCCTGCATCGTCAAAAAACTGAACCGAATAGGCTTCATTGTCTTCCATCGAAACGACTTGGGTTTCCATAGTCATTTGCCAAACTCCTGTTAAATATGCCGAACCAGCCAGCACCGTTTTCGTTCCAAATTGAAATTCCCGGGGTTTGAGCGACGAGGCGAAGCTGATTACGGCTGGTTCCAACGCTCACCACGCTCCGCTCCAAAAAAACCGTACGCTATCGTACAGACAGTCCTTGCGGAGGAACTAACGGGCTCGCTGAGCCTTACCTTACCGGGGGGAAGGAGGAGAGACATGCCCTCGATATCCGAGTTCGAAGAAGAGTTATTGGCGCTTGGGCCTGCGCTTCATCAATTTGCCAGAACGATGTGCCATCAGCGTTCCGACGTGGAGGATCTTGTTCAGGAAACGCTATTAAAAGCTCTGCGCAATCGCGATAAGTTCGTCCCCTATGGATCGCTCAAATCCTGGCTTTTCACCATTATGAAGAACACCTTCTGCACCAGGATCAAGAGATCCCGCCGCGAAGATGCAATTGAGGATTGGGAGGGGCCAACAATCAACCCATCGCAGGATTGGGCTATGGAATTGCAGGATGTCGGGCAGGCTTTCACTAAACTGTCGCCGGCACATAAGAGCGTTCTTGATCTGGTGATATTTAACGGGCTGAGTTACGAAAAGGCAGCGATGGCGTCAGGCTGTACGGTCGGAACGATCAAGAGCAGGCTTAATAGAGCCAGAGCGCAACTCGAGAGTAGCTTGTATACGGCTGAAAAGAGTCTTCGGAAACGATAACTTAAACGAATTTCTGCAAGTGATTAGAGTTGGCCGCGAAATCCTGATGTCGGGGGGCAAATCGTGGGGGAGTAAGTCTTGCTGCCAGCTCTGAAATGTAATCAAGGTCGCGCAAGCCGCTTTCATATAGTCGTATGATGCATCCTGCAAGCTCAGAGGCTGAATAAGGACGGTCGCTTTCTTCGAGAATTATCGCAGACCGAGAAAAGCAACTACGCATGAAATTAACTTCATCTGAGGAGTAAATCCTGCTGGCTTCATTAAATAACGGCATAACAGTCTCCATCAAGAAACGAAGCTTCAACGATACGCCGTTTACTGCACATAGATAGTCTTAAAACTTCTTATTTCGCTTTGGTACGATAGCGTACGGAATGGAGACGGTAACCGGTGGGTTTTGGGAACCAACCTTTGTTCCGCGTGTTCCTCTTCATGATGATGGAATGAGGTTCACCATATGCCGTTTCCGCCACAAAATACCATGGCCAACAAACTTTTGGCTTTGCTTCCGTCGTCGGATTATGAGGCCATCATCCGCGACACGATCTATGTGGAACTTCCGCGTGGGACGATACTTGCAGAAACGGGAAAACCGATCGCGAAGGTTTATTTTCTCACGACAGGTATCGGTTCGGTTATTGTGACGACCGCCGAAGGAAAACGTGCAGAAGCGGGAATTTTCGGCTTCGATGGTTATATTCCAACCTCTGCAATCGCTGGCGTCGAAAACAGTTCTTATGATGTCCTGGTTCAGGTTGCTGCGCAAGGTTATGAAATGCCTTATAAGAAGTTTCGGTGGTGGATGGACGAAAACCGCAGTTTTTCCAGGATCATGATCCGCTCCATCGAAGCGTTTTCCGTTCAGCTTGCCTATACCGCCGTCTCGAATGCCATTCATGAAGTCACGCAACGATTGGCCCGATGGCTCCTGATGTGTGATGATCGAATATTAGGCAATGAAATAGCAATCACTCACGAGTTTCTGTCGATAATGCTTGCCATTCGTCGTCCAAGTGTCACGACTTCTCTTCATGTTCTTGAAGGATTGGGCTTGATCAAGTCCAAACGAGGAGTTGTCTTTATTCGGAATCGTCACGGGCTGGAAAGCTATGCTCGAGACGCCTATGGCTGGCCGGAAAAGGAATACTTGCGGCTGATGCAGGGATTTCGACCTGTCGGTGACGCCTAGTTTTGAGGGCCGAAAAGCTGGCTATATTCTTCTTCGGGTTTTCCATAGGCTTCGCCGGCGAAATCTTCGAGCCCTCTCCGGTCACGTATTGTGATGCGGCCTCGCTCTGATCGCACCAGTTTTTTGCCTTCCAGTAGGTGAAGTCCTGTCGTAATGCTGGGGCGTCTTACACCGAGCATGAGAGCTATGAAGTCGTGGGTCAGGATAATTTCATCCCCGTCAACACGATCGTGCGACATCAAGAGCCAGCGCGCCAGCCGTTCGTGAATATGCAAGTTTACGTTCGCCCAGACAGTATAAGAAACCTGTGAGGCGAACGTCTGAATGTAGCGAGCCAATAAACTGGCAAACACGCTGTTGCGATTGATTTCCGCTTGTGCAGCACTGACGGCTATCCGATAACCATATCCGCTGACTTGCATGATCACTTCATGAATGCTGGTTGTAGCCCCAACCGCTCCTGAGGTTGGTGAAAACCCTTCGCGTCCGACCATGCCCAGCCTCTGCCAGCTGACCTCTGGTCGTTACGGCGATGACCGAACTGATCCCGCCGCAAAGAAAGTAGAGATAGTCGATCGGTTGATTGGCCCTGACAATAACCTGACCGCGCTCAAGCGTGAAAGGTTCCAGGGACGAATAAATACTATTGAGAATATCTGGAGGCAGACTCTTCAACAGGCGGTTGTTGTGCAGTTTAGATTCGTCGTACATCTGTGCTACTTCGGGCAAAGTACCAGCTATTCGCCGTCGTGCCCCTCAACTTTCTTTGACGGTTGGGATTCTATAACACTCTGATCCGGCAAATGATTTTTGGTACGGTAGCAGACAAATCTGGAAATGCGTTGCGAGCGAATTTTCCTTTGACCGCAAGCTGAAACTTTTTGGCCTGCTGTTGGTTGCATCTTCACAACCCGAAAACAGGAGGCCCAGATAATGCAATTCAAACTGCTGGGAGAGGGAGCGGGGCAGCGGATCTTCGTCGTCATTCTCGTTCCGGAAGAAGCGGTGGTCGCGACACTTACCCGGTTTGTCCGGGAACAGGATCTAACGGCAGCCTCGGTGACCGCGATTGGAGCTTTCCGACGCGCTACGCTTGGATTTTTCGACCTTGAGCAACAAGACTATCACCGGATCGAACTTGACGAGCAATGCGAGGTACTCAGCTTGCTGGGTGATTGCGCTCTGGACGAAGAGGCCAGTCCAAACCTTCATTTGCATGTGGTTTTGGGAATGCGCAATGGTGAGGCGAAAGGCGGGCACCTGATTGAAGCCTTGGTGCGACCGACGCTCGAAGTAATTATCAAGGAAAATACCAGCACTATGGTGAGGACCTATCGACCGGAATTCGGCATAGCGCTGATTGATCCACGAAAATAACAATGCAGGGGAGCGATGGCCGCAAAGCGAACGAGTACGCATCACAAAATTGGCTTGCCACCCGTGACTGCTATGGTGGCACCGGATGTGAAACTCGATAGAGGGTCCGCCAGCATGACATAAGCCGAAGCGAGTTCCGCCGGTTGAGCAGGTCTTTTCATCGGTGTCTGTTTGCCAAAATTCCGCACCGCATCCTCTGGAAGAGTTGACGGTATGAGCGGGGTCCAAACCGGACCGGGCGCGACCGCATTGGCACGGATTCCCTTTTCTGCAAGAAGCTGGGCCAACCCAGCGGTAAAATTCTGGATCGCACCCTTTGTCGTCGCATAGGCTATAAGGGTTGGATTCGGCATATCTGAATTGATGGAAGCCGTATTGATGATCGCAGCGCCGGGTCTCATATGAGAAAGGGCGGCTTTTGTTAGATAAAACATCGCATGAATATTGACGCGAAATGTCAGCTCCCATTCTTCGTCGCTGATATCATCGAGTTGGGAGAAACTTGCCTGATGAGCCGCGTTGTTCACCAGAATATCGATTCCGCCTAGTTCGCCTACCGCACAATCAATCAACTCGCGACAGGTTTGGGCATGCTGGATATCGCATTTCATCAAGACGGCTTTTCGACCCTCTTTCTCGATAAGTCCTTTGGTCTCAAGCGCGTCTTCATCTTCTTCCAGATAGGCGATCAAGACATCCGCACCTTCCCGCGCAAATGCAATTGCAACAGCGCGACCAATGCCGCTGTCTCCTCCGGTGATGATTGCTCGCAGCCCCTTCAGTTTTCCTGAACCCTTATAGGTGGCTTCTCCGTGATCCGGCTTTGGGTTCATCTTATCGGTAATGCCCGGCATCGGCTGGTGCTGGGTTGCGAACGGCGGTTTGGGATATCGGCTTTCCATCTTGGCTTGTCCTTCATTGGCGCCCCGCAGCTCTAACAGCGAAGTTGGCCCCATGTTCCCGGCGTTCTGTCTGGAGAAGAAGCCAAGGTCAGTCGATGCGATGAGGGTGACTATTGTTCCAGGTTGCGTCGCAGAAACAGTGCTTCCGCTATCGTGGAGAGGTCATTGTTGCGAGCGCTCAATATAAAGCCAGCGAAGCGCTGGCCATCCAGCCTGGGATTATCCGGCAGGGCGAATATAAAGGGTACGGCGCCTCGCTCCAGTTCGGAGATGAGTGAAAGTACCGCTTCCGGCTCCAGAGCGACATCCATAACGACGGCGTCAATGGCTTCACATTCCAGATAGTCCAACGCCTGGCTGGCCGTTGTGACGGGGCCGAGTATTACGGCGCCAGCATTCGTCAATCTGGATTCCGCTTCTTCCGAAAGCAGAAATCCATCTTCGAAAACCAAAATGCGCTTTCCTGCGAAAAGACGCATAGCATCATCATTAGGACTAAACATTACAAGCAGTTGGCCATGTCTATTACCGAATAACAAGATGTCTCGTGCAGAATTTACATTCCGAGCGATGACACGATTTCGGGAGTGCCGATGCCTGGATAACACCATCTAAGCTCCATCCACGATATCGTGAAGTTTATGACGGGCGCGGTGCAGACGGCTTTTGACCGTTCCGATCGAGCAATCGCAAAGCTGGGCCGTTCGTTCATAGCTTTTGCCCTCCAACACTACCAATGCCAACCCGTGCCGGTCACGATATGATAATCGGCCCACGGATCCGTTCAGGAACTTTTGCAAATTTGAATAGTTATTATGCTGCTCCTGAGAGCGCGCGAAGCAAGAACATGGGCTTGCCGAGCGGAGAACCCCGGTAGCCCGTAACAGCGCCGGGGCTCTTTTAACGTGCCATATCCGCTGTTAAGAACGTTTGATGAACGCTACTTTTATGACGGTCACCCTTCATCCTTACCTTTTGAAGGTTAGCGGTTGCCTTCTCATCTATAATTTTCCAGTACTCGAATGCACGGTTCAGAACCGGTTCTTTTACCCCGCCAAGCAAGCTTCCCGCAACCTGATCAACGTGTGGCTGAAGACCTCGCGTACCAGAATTCGCGGTTGTCTGAAGTCATCTTCGCTTCCAAAAGTCTAAGCGAATTATATCCTCGGCTCGCCCTGCTAAAGTGTGGCCGGTGGCGGCAGAGCAACCCTTGGTGCTAAAGTCTATTCGATTAAAAGAATCATCTGGTTGGGCCATAATAACGGCTCAAACATGATATCGGGTCAGCCGATGCCGGAATGGACGTCGTCGTGACGGAGACGGGGTCGCTAGCAGGGAACGTATCTCCTATCTAATACCTCGGTCTCTTCATCATCGCGGTTTATATGTTCGACCGCTTCACCGAGTACCACTTCCCCGCTGTGAATAGCGTGAAGCATGTATCCCTTGGCCCTCTCAAGTAGGGCGTTGCGTATCTCCTCCGTATCGCCCGCAAGGCTGATTAACAGACGTTCCGGACGTCATTTATGGTCAGAATATCCATTTGTTCCTCTTTCGGACGGTTCATCCTCTGGTTCAGCCCAATGCTGTTTCGAGCTGAGTTCGTGCGCGGGACAGACGACTTTTAACTGTTCCCACGGTGCAGTTCATGGCAGTGGCGGCTTCCTGATAGGATAAGCCTTCCAGTACGACGTGCCTCAATGCTTTCTGGTAAATCTCGGGAATATTTTGATATGCTTTGCCTACATCCTGCAGCTCCATCGCCTTATCTTGCGATGCAGGCAGCGCAAGTCCGGACCAGTCATTAAGAGCTGTCTCGCGCCGTGTCTTTTGCAAACGCTGCAAAAGGTATTCTTCATAATGGTGAAAAGCCATGACTTAAGTGTGCCATAAGGCAAATATTGATGCTCGCTTTTCAAAGCTTTGGCGATTGTCTCCTGGATCAGGTCATCAGCGTCGCACGGTTGAGAGCAAAGGGTTCTCGAAAAACGTCTCAGCGCTGGCAACAATTCGATCAACTGCTCATCGAAGGTCGAAGTCCTTGGCATGTTGCTGTCCTCCATGCCCCCTCTTTCTAATGCACGATGACGCCGATGGTTGCCTGTTTTTATTGGAATGAAAACAGATTTCACAAGTTTCGTGCAGCGGTCCGGCGGTAAAGGTCAGATTCGCCTGGCTAGAATCCGCTTAGACAAACTGAGCGGATTCGTAGGCGGTGGGGCTTAATTCCGGCCTGTGCCTCGACCCGCGCGGGCTCTCCGAAGCTTCTCTCGTATCTTTGAACGCCTTCCAAACGCGACAAAAGTTCCGAGAACAGGTCGCTATTTTCGTCGTGAACGTTTTGTATTTAGGCGCTTTCTCAATGCATCAGACGGTCCATGCTTACGCGCATCCAAGCTACGCGACGACCCAGTTGTAAAGGTTTATTTGTCCGGGCAGCGCTTGGCAAATGCGGTACAAGTCCTTGCTTCGCGCTATCGTTCAGCGGCGTCTCAGTTGCAGTCTGAACGATACACTGCCACCGGTGAGGACGGTTTGCCATTTCTGCGGCCCTTCCGGCTTTCCCAAATGATTTGCGGGCGGTGTGGAGGTCTTCAGCGCGTAAATCGCGTATTTTATTTCAGGTTATGCAAGCGGATCGTATTCAACGGGTTTATTGGGGACCGTCCGAGATCGGTCGTTGATATTAGCCGTTGAGAGCTGGCCGATAGCATGGCGTCTCACAAATCGTTGATGGGCCAGACGAGCGGATAGTTCGCAGAGGTAACCGTGATCTCTCAGTCCGCTCTGGTAAAGTATGACAATGCAGGATGCCAGATCGGCAGCGGAATAATCCTGATCGCTTTCTTCAAGCATAATGGCTGCGGTGCTGAAGCAGCTACGCATGAAGTTGACTTCCAGTGAATTGTAAATGCGGCTCGCTTCGTTGAAAAGCGGCATATCGACCTCCCTTTAGCTTGCGCTAATAGAAGCCCCCAACAACCGAATTACAATGGTCGCAACAGGCCGTTAATGCAAATCACAAAGTGCCGGCCAAATCAACGACCGCCGGGGTTGACGCCTGCCGAAGCGAGACATGCCGCTACAGGCGCCGCTCACCATACCGAGACCGAGATGGTTGTTCCGTTTGAAAATTTCCAGAAGCCGACCGCGACCAAATTCGCTAATGGTGTAGCATTTCGGATCGCTCGATTGTTGCGCGAGTTTGCGTCTGACCGGAATATTGGCGATTTCAGCTATCTCTCCAAACCATCGTTGAGGAACAGGTTCAAGATAAAGCGCTTTTAATACGAGGAGCTGGTCTGGACTAAGCGGCATGTATGGCGTGACGCGATTCCAAATAAATGGCAATCCCGAATAGCTTGCGTTAAAAACTTAAGTTCCATCAAGGGAGGGGAAAAAAATGGCCATCAGTAGTCTTGAGAAAGAAATCGATGTAATTCTAGGCAAGATACGCGATTCAAATCTGCGACTTGCCACCGGCAGGCTCCTAGTCCAATTTGTCGGTGAGATCAAAAGCCTTCAGACTTCGATTGAGGAATTGAGAACCGAGCTTCGTCAATTTAAAGAACAGGAATAACGTTAGCCCCGACATTGTTTCCAACGTCGAGGCTTACACACCGTTCCTGATTGTTGTTATCGAAGCTCGGTGCTGCTACAAACATAGAACACGGAACGTTCACGACAAGGTTCCAATAAAGAAGCGTTATCGATTGCAGAACAGTTATTTATGTCCCGGTCTCTCGACCTGTCGGGCCGAGCTTGGGGTGAATTGCTGTACCGGAAGATTTGTTACCAATGCCGAACCACCATCAATGTTTGTGAAATAAACCCAGTAAGACTTAGTCCAATCGATTAGCACAAATTTTCCCTGATTGATCCCTCTACCGGCTCGAACGAACCCGATTTAGCGCCGCGAACGAGCAAGCGACCTTCTGCCACACCGAAGAACGCGCCATGCAATTCCAGTTTTCCCTCGTCGACCCGGCTTTTCACCCATGGGAATGTCATCAGGGCTATTGAGCTTAGTTCGACAGAGGCGAATTTATGCTTTCGAAGATACTTATTGTGATGCAGTTCGTGCTGACGCAATCTGTGACATCCATCGTCCAATAAAATCGCCGAGAAATAGCGGTGCAAGTTTGTCGGCGAAGGCGCGAATACCTCCACAGTACGCGTGACCGAGCACGGCAATGTGTTGTATATGCAAGGTTTGCACGCCGAACTTAAGTGCGGCATAGGTGCCCTGCTGTGTCCGACGCTAGGCTTCAAAGGCGGGAATAATGTTGGCGACTTTTCGCGCCACCAGTAACTCCTGCGCCATATTTTTGAAATCTACTGGTTAGTCAGACGTAGTTCGTCTTTCATCCTCATTTTCAGCGAGAGATGCGGCTCCATTTTTGCCGGTCGACGCCCGATTCTAACAGGCAATCTGAGAGCAAGCCGATAGCTCGTTAGTCTACTTGTTTTGGTAGATTGATACTCTGCTAAATTCACCGAAGGTCAAACTTTGTTAGTCGGTCGGAAGAGATCGTAGACGGCTCCGCATTATGGAGGCCATTCATCGTATAGCGAGCAGCCATGGAAACGCCGGCCAAGCTTCCCATAGCCTTATTGATTAATGTATAAGCCCGACACGCTCTTCCCGGAGTCGTGGGGCCGCGCTCGACAAATAACGTGCATGTCCTTGCGGTGCGCTTTCTGGCGCTTGGCGGCTGTCATCGCGCCATGGAAACTGCCCGCGTGAGATTTTGTTTCATGTCATGCGAACGGATCATATTCAGCAGGAGGAGGGTCGTGTGCTCCAATCCGCTTGTGTTTGCTGCTGAAGTGTCTCGGATTTCGTGGCGTCGCTGAAATCTCTGAAGTGCCAGACGAGCGGATAGTTCGCAGAAATAAGCGTGGTCTCTTATTCCGCTATGGTAAAGCATGATAATGCAGGAAGCCAAATCAGACGCAGAATAATCATGGTCGCGTTCTTCCAGAATTAGCTGCATTACTAAAGCAGCTCCGCATGAAATTCACTTCTATGGGATTATATATTCGGCTCGCTTCGTTGAATAACGGCATGTCAGCCTCCTTCTTATATAGAGGTCAACAATACGTGGTTTGTAATTATTAAATACTTTTGAATTATCACTAATTATTAATATTCAAACTGCGAAGAATTATCGAACCCCTCCAACTCGTTGGTGCTGGCCGAAAAGCGTCTGCCGAAACGAGCCGCGCCGTTACAGACGCCTAACCCTACACATATCGCCCAGGTTTCAAAAAAGACCCCTCCTTGAACTTCATGGCAGGCTGCATCAGCTCCGTCGAGCAAACAATTGCTGACTCGAATTTGTTCCGGAAGATTGGTCCAACCAGCCTAGGCCCACGTTGTTCCAGTTTATTTATTTCGATCCAAACCTCAGCACAACAGGACTATCTATCGGCGCAATCTTCTGGTTGGCCAGCGCGAGCAAGTGGATGTCCAAGAGAGATGTTCCCAGGTGGAGGTCAGTTAACGCACATGCACATTTGTCATCGCTCTTCCTGTGATAGAACCGACGTAGCGCGACATCGCCCGCTTGCGCGCTTCGCCGAACCGGGCACGGGGCGCCTGACTTCAGGCTACGGCTAAATTGGCCGCGCCGAACGGTTTTCTGTCCTTTTCGCGAGCGCAAAGTATCCGCGACTGTCGAAATATCTTTCTCAACAAACAATAGAATTCGAATTGAGAAGTTTCATGTCGAGTCCCGCAGCAACAACCGCCACATCACCTTCAGCACCCGACCAAAAGCCGCCTTCACCGCGCATGAAACATCTCATATTGGCCCCATGGCTGGCGTGCGCCGTCGTGATAGGCGCGGTCATTTACACTGTTTCGAGTTGGGATGCATGGACAAGCAATCGACCGACGCAATCGACCCAGAATGCCTTTGTCAAATCCGGGCCTGCGATATTGAGCGCACGCGTCGGCGGTTATGTCAGGGGTCTTCCGGTCGCGGATTACCAGACGGTCAAAGCCGGAGATATCATCGCCGAAATCGAGAGCGATGACTATGCCGTGCGCGTTCGGGCGGCGGAAGCATCGCTTGCAAAAGCGCAAGCCGTGCTCGACAATCTCGCCAATGAGGAAGCCCAACAACGCGCCGCGATTGAGCAGGCTGTGGCGTCGCTTCATGCTTCGGAGGCGCGCCTTATACAATCCCAGCAGGATTTCGACCGTAAAAGCCGGCTTGTGACCAATGGCACTGTCTCGGGAAAGTCCTTCGATGATGCAAAGGCGGAACTGGCCTCGACAAAAGCCTCCCGCGAGGCGACGGTGGCAGCTCTGACTTTCTCGCGAAGACAATTGGATACGCTGGCAGGGCAACGCGCTGAGCTCATGGCGGATCTCGATGCTGCCGCGGCTTCCCTTGCCTCTGCAAAGCTCGAATTGGGTTACACCCAGATCATCGCCCCTTTTGACGGTACGCTTGGCCGGCGCAGCGTTCAAATTGGCAACCTTGTGGCGTCAGGAACGCAGATCGTCACGATTGTGCCTCTCACCCGGCCCTATGTGATTGCAAACTACAAGGAGACGCAGCTCCGGAATGTCCGGGCAGGACAACCGGTGGAAGTCGCAGTCGATGCCCTTCCCGGACATCGCTTTCAAGGGCGCGTCGAGCAGATTGCGCCAATGAGCGGCAACGAGTCGTCACTTGTCCCGACAGACAACGCAACGGGCAACTTCACCAAGGTCGTTCAACGTATCCCGGTGCGCATTGAGCTCCAGCCGGGGCAAGCAGACCTCGATCTCCTGAGGCCTGGCATGTCCGCTGAAGCGCGGATCGATACGCTCGGGGCGAAAATTGCCGCTTACAGCCGTGAAGACCTTGCTGTGACCAAAGAGACCTATGCCGATGCGGCTCGATAAGGTCCCTTCAATCTCGCATCTCTGGCGGGGTGCCCGAACACCAAATCCTGCCCTGACAGTGGCGGTCGTTTTCATGGGCGCGTTTCTCACCACATTGCAAGGCCGGCTTTTTTCCATGTCTCTGGCAGACCTGAGGGGAGGGTTCGGTCTCGACGTCATTGAAGGGGCGTGGCTGAGCACGGCGATGAACGCGGCGCAATTTTTGACCATGCCTGTCACCGTCTGGCTAATGCTGATTTTCGGGCCGGCGCGCGTCATCATCGTATCCAGCGTGACAATTGCACTGGCAACCCTGATAATACCCTTCGCGCGCAGCTACGATTTGCTCGTTTTCCTGCATGTCATCATGGGGCTTTGCCTGGGAACCTATCTCCCGCTGACGATCTCGCTGGCGCTGCGTAGCCTGAAACCTCAGTTCTGGCTGTTGGCGATGGCGGTCTACAGCCTGCGGGCTTCGTTCGGAACCGACGCCGGTGTTGGACTTTCCGGAATCTATGTCGATGTGATCGACTGGCGGTGGGTATATTGGACTGCCTCACTCGTCGGGCCTCTCATCGCATTTACGGCCTGGAAAGCGCTTCCCCTGACGCCGATTGATCACGACAGGCTGCGGAACAGCGACTGGGGCGGCATGGCGATGTTTTCCTTAAGCCTAGCCATGTTATTTGCAGGATGCTCTCTCGGCGAAACCCTGGGATGGTTCGATTCCGGCGTGGTGACGGCTGGCCTGGCAGGTGGCGCGATTCTGCTGGTGATGTCCATTGTGAATATCGCTATGAACAAGGACGCGTTCGTCGATTTCAGCGCGCTTGGAAACCACAACGTCCGCACCGCGCTCCTGATTGCCTGTCTTTATGGGGTATTGATGGCGCCGACGTCGGTTCTGATCCCGAATTTCCTTGCCGCGATCGGCAAGCTGAAGCCGCTCCAGACCGGATCGGCCGCTATCATCGTCTTCGGCACCTACCTGACGATGACGCCAATCGCCGTGTGGTTTGCACGGCGTGTAGACGCACGACTGCTGCTGATCGCAGGCTTGAGTATCATTGTCTTCACTTCAGCTTGGTGCGGCTCCAGCATCAGCAACGAATGGGGGACCGACCAATATATTCCAGCCCTCATCCTCTTCGCCATTGGGGAGTGCCTGACGCTTATGGGCATTATCCCGATCATCGTCGTCAACATGAACCCGGCGCACGCGGCGGCTATCGGGGTCTTTGCTCCTCTCGCGCGCATTTTCGCACCGGGCGTAGCAATTGGCATCATATCACTCGTGTTGCGGCTTTCGTTGGATACCCACAGCGTTATGCTGAAGGCGGGGATCGAGGCCGGACAGCCTGCTGTTGTCCAGCGCGCCGCCAGCGGCGTGTCAGGCGTCGCTTCCGTCGTTGCGCGCGAGGCGGCTGTGCTATCCTATGCAGATGGGTTCTATCTCGTCTTCTGGGTGGGGATCGTCGCTTTGCTCCTCGCCGCCACCCTGCAACGGGCGCCAGTAAACTCCTTGGTACCACCGAGATCCGCCTGATGAGTGGCCGTTTCTCTGCAAACCATGGCCGGTTCGCAGCAGCCAAACTGCGTGGAGCGTGATATGTTAAGAAACTTGGGAATGGAGAGAAAAGCGGCGTTCAGGCGAAAGCGTTGAGGTATCATCGATGAGCATTCCGGTTCTTCCCCCTCATGACTATCCCGACACTATCGCGCGCCCCGTCGTCGGTCTGAAGGTCGAACTCGCTTTTGCCGGCGAGACGGATCCGCACAAGCACCGCAAGGACCAGCTGCTTTATGTCATCGAGGGTCTCATCACGGTCGAGGCGGAGAAAGGTGTCTGGACGGTCCCGCCGCAATGCGCCATCTGGATTCCGGGCGGGGTCACGCATTTTGCCAGGGCGACCGTCCAGGTGTTGATCGGCAACCTGTATGTCGAGCCTGACGAGAACCGCAGCCAGCGGGCAGATTGCGGCATTCTCTTTGTCCAGCCTCTCCTGCGGGAATTGATCCTGCGTTTCGTCAACGAGCCGCACAGCTATCCGGAGGGAGATATCCGCGAGACGCGGCTGGCGTCGGTCTTGATAGATGAGCTTGAGAGAGCGCCGGCGGAGCCGTTGCGTCTTCCTATGCCCTCGGATCGAAGATTGAAGCGGCTGGTCGATACGCTGATCGACGATCCTTCACTTAAACTGAACCTGGAAGAGTGGGGCGCCCGTGTAGGTGCGAGCAATCGCACCCTGACGAGGCTGTTCCAGCGTGAGACTGGCATGTCATTCGGACGCTGGCGGCAGCAGCTGCATGTTGGTCTTGCGCTTCAAAGGCTGGCGGACGGCGAATCCGTAACGAACATCGCAATCGACTTGGGATATGAGAGCCCGAGCGCATTTATCGCCATGTTCCGGCGGATGCTCGGTAAGACTCCGGCCCGCTATCTCACCGAGACGACGACCGAGATGAGCGGCGGTAAAGAGGATATCGTCCATATCTGCGGTGACCGATGCCCTCACAACAAGGTGCCGCCAGCAGGTAATGTGGTGCCGCTCTCTCGCAAACGCAGCCCCATTTAACGCTGCAATCAGGCAGCAGGCGGATTTGCATGGGGGATCAAAGTTCTGGCTTTTGACGCAAGAGGTGCAGGGGTCGGGAACTGCCGACAGACTGCTTAGCCAGATTCCCGCTTCAACCTCCCTGCATCGATGGCTCCCAATTCCAGTAAGTGCCGGCGACGCGGTCTCTTTGATTCCGATTGTGAGTAACGAAGAACAACCCATTGAAGGGCTCGGTACTAAGCTGGAAAGGGTACTGGTGTCGGCCTTGAACGCAGATCTTTATCGATTGTCGCTGGAGAATACCCTCAAAATTTCAGTTTCACTTCCAAAAGCACTTCCCGAATAGGGTGCGATTCCGTGGCCATCCTTGGCGGACAATCAATGTAAATCAACGCGTAAGGTGCATCCGGCTTCAATTTCCATCGATCCAGATGTGAATGGCTCGTAGTCTGTATCATCGCTTGATTTATGGTTCAGCGATATCGGAAAAGCTCTGTATCAGGAACTGGCTCGCCTATTATAGCGGCTGCGATATTTTGGGCTGCAATCATTGCGAAGGTAATTCCGTTGCCGCCGAAGCCCAAAGCGGTAAAAATGCGCTCGTACCCAGGAACACGGTCGATGATCGGCAGGCCGTCCTTGGTGACACCGAATGGAGCTGACCAGACATAGTCGGGCTTATCAATCGTCACTCCGATGAGGTCTTCCAGCTTACGAATGATGATTGCCGCTTTTTCTGCGAGTTTCGTCGAATCCTCATTGCTATTTTGTGCCTGTTCGTCCTCGCCACCTGCGATAATACGTCCAAACTCATCGGTTCTGAGATAAAGATAGGGATCTGCAGCTTCCCAGACGAGCATATCTCGTAACCAAGATGGCGCGTTTCGCAAAGGCTTTGAAGCCAACGCCCAGGTCGATGTGATACTGTGTGATTTCGCCTCCATTTGAGGCAGATATTCGTAGCCGGTGCAAAATACTGCATGTTCAGCAACCAGAACTTCGCCTCGACGAGTTGCCAACGCTACGCCAGAAGGCAACTCTGCCATATCCGTAATCTCGACGGGCGAAACGATCTGGGCATTGCGGGTTAGTACCGTGTGCAACAACCCTGCGGTAAGTTGCGCGGGATTAGCCGATGCAGAAATGTTCGACAAAATTGCTGCGGGGCGGTTCAATCCAAACCGCTCTAAGAGGACTTTGTGACTGAGATAACTGGCCCTTATGCCAATTTTGTTGCGCGCAGCGGCCTCGTTGGCAAGCGCTTTCTCTCCCATCTCATCGCCAGCAAGGTAAAGCGCTGACTTTGCACGCATTTGGCAATTGAGCTCGAGCACGCCCGACAAATCAATCAGGTCACGAACGGCCTGCGCTGACCTTAGCCATGCAGCATTAGCTTCGCTCTCATCAATTTTCCGGCTTAGTCGGCTCAGGGGGACGTCGATCTCATGTTGGATCATTGCTGTCGATGCTGATGTCGAGCCGCGTGCCGGAGGGCGCCGATCAACGATCAACAAGCTTTTTCCCCTGCGCGTCAACGCTTCTGCCGTCAGTGCTCCGGAGATACCTGCTCCGACGACTATTACGTCAAAGGCCCTCCGAGGAAGATGGGTTCCTGCTTGAACGGTGGAATTGGGTGTTTTTATCCAAAAGGGAATGCCTGTTCGAAGGTCGTCTTTTCGAGTTGCGGCATCACGATCGGGCATGAACGATCTCCAGCGAAGATAGGTTATAAATATTGAAGATTATCCATATATCGCATGATATCCATGTCCTTCCCACCCTAGGTGAAAGTTCACCATAATCTCACCACAGAGGAACACGGATCTGTCGCGAATTTTTCAGATCTTCCGCGCTATGCACCTTTGCTTTGTGTGGTCAAGGAGGCGTGAAGCGGATGGCAGTCGAATTCAAGGGCGTTCATCTTCCCAAAAGTGTCCTCCTGTATGCGGTCTTCTTCTACGTCCGTTATCCGGTCTCCTATCGTGAGCTTCAGGGCTTCCCATGAGTGTCAAGTCGCAAGACGGGCAAGGACCATCCTGCATTCAGAACTCGCAAAAACGCGTTTCCTTTGGTCTGCAAGCTAAGCTCGACGCACTTTCGCATGCGTTGAAGAATGCCCGCGAGGGCGTAGTTGCTATAGAGCATTTGCCATTGAAGGAGCTGGAAAGGCTCCGCGACGAGATTGAAAAAAACATGCAGGGAAATCAACAAGAGTTTGCGGTAATCTTCCGCACTCGTGTGATGTCCAACTGAGAAATTCGATCCGGGCATCAATCCAGAATCTGGCGAGAATCCTAAACCGGGCGAGACACCCTGCGGAGCGCCTCCTCGTTGTTTGTCGCTGCTCTACAGATATGGGTGGACACTCTCCAAACGATCGCCAACCCGCTGCCCAACCGTTTCTGAGTCATCAATCTGACCGACGGTACTTTGTGACTTGCTTTCACGAACTAGTAAGCACATTGTTAATCGGTTGTCGGGGCCTCTACTAGCGCGAGCTAAAGGGAGGCTGACATGCCGCTTTTCAACGAAGCGAGCCGCATTTACAATCCGCTGGAAGTTAACTTCATGTGTAGCTGCTTCAGCAATGCAGCAATCATGCTCGAGAGAGCGACCGCAGCTATTCTCCGTCAGAATTGGCATCCAGCATCCATCATGTTGTATGAGAGCGGGTTAAGAGACCAATCGTACATCAGCGAACTGGCTGCTCGTCTTGCTCATCAGAGATATCAGACGCGACATGACATTCAAACGATCCCAGCGGCGAAGACCAATAGCTCGGCTCAGGCAATGTCTACCGTTCCCGCAGAATACGATCCGTTTGCTTGACGCGGAACAAAATCTTCCTGACGCAGTTCTAACTTGGCAATGACACCGCTAGAGCCCGTCCACTTTACTCGGGGTCATATCCGCAGGATTTGAAGTAGTTGGCGCATTCTTGTGGTTCGAACAGCGTGACGATCTGGCCGACGGTATTCCATAAGCCCTCGACGGTCCGCTCGGCTTTGGCGCGCAAGACGGCCTTGAGCTTGGCGAAGGCCTTCTCGATGGGGTTGAAGTCTGGACTGTATGGAGGAAGGTAGAGCAAGCGGCACCCCGCACCTTCGATTGCGAGACGCACGCCCTGCGCCTTATGTGACGGCAGGTTGTCCATGATGACGATGTCGCCGGTCACCAAGGTTGGAATGAGAACCTGTTCGACATAGGCCTGGAATGCGACGCCGTTCATCGCACCGTCGAGGACCATGGGCGCGGTCATGCCGGATAGTCTGAGTGCACCGGTAAATGTCGTTGTCTTCCAATGGCCGTGTGGGACCGGTGAACGGCATCGATCTCCGCAAGGGGCTCGCCCGCGAAGCCGAGACATCTTCGTGCTCAGGCCGGTTTCATCAATGAAGACGAGGCGCGCTGGATCGAGATCGAGCTGGTCGTCGAACCAGTTCTGGCGACGCTTCAGCAAGTCAGGACGGTCCTGCTCCAGTGCATGTGCGGTCTTTTTTTGAAAGTCCAGCCGCGCTTTCGCAGCCAGACGTCAAGCGCACTGCGGCCGATCGATACGGCTCTCTCCTCATGCAATCGCCGGACCATCTCGTTGAGCGTGATGTCCTTCGCCTCTTCGATCATGCCGAAGATGAAGTCCTCGTGAGGATCCAGGCGTGAGCCACCGCGTCGGCCCTGCTTCGCCGGGGTCAACAGACCTGCCCGCGCACTCGCAATCCAGGCGATGGCTGTTGAAATCCCAATCCCAAATCGGGCTGCCGCTGAACGCGCCGACATGCCATCCCGTGACGCAGCCAGAACGCGGCTACGCAGATCATCACTGAAAGCCCGGGTCATATTGCCTCCAACCAAATCACCAGTCGGAGCGATGGAATCAGAATTCGGCGACCAAGGGAATCCTCAACGCGATTCCGCGTTCAATGGACGCGCTCTAGCGCCAGCACAGCTCGCCCAGCACCAGAACCGTCGCTGACGCTGCCCTTTTTTATGTCCCCTTTGGCAGGGCGTTTTCTTTGGGAGGGAAATATGGCTTGGGGAAAACCGGTTGATATTGAACTGCACGGAACCGGGCGATATCGGGTCGTGACCAACACATCTATGGCTGCTGATTGCCTAATCGAGAGCTGGCCGCACAAAGGTCGCCGCGAAAAGTACTGGAAAGCGGTCGAATCCTGTCTCGCTGACCTTGATGGTAAACCTAGCCACCCTCGCACCGCGTTTCTCGCAGCGGCAAAGGAATCGGGTCTCTCAATCCGGTCCGCTCGTCGGCAATCAATTCGCTCAGGAATTAGGACACTCGAGTGATAGCGCGAAGCAAGGACTTGCTACCTCATTTGCCGAGCGCGGCTCGACAGGTTGGGAGACCTGTCGGGCGCTTTATCAAATTACTCTACCGGTATCGAGTCCCGAAACAAATTCAGTTGCAATTGGTGTGTGCACAAACAAATCTGACAGGCTTGGACCATGCCCGAACGAATAGACCTGAAAATTCCCGTTCGGCGAATTGCGTCGAGGTTTCACGCAAGACGCATGGAACCATCTAATGCATTTGCAGACGGGCTGAGAAAGCAACTGAACACAACGTTCACCAAAGAAAACGCCGAGCTGTTTTCTGATCTTCTTGCGCGATTGGAGTTTGGCGAGAAAGACAAATAGAAAGCCTCCTATGCTCCTTTGGAAATGTCCAGTCTTTCAAAATATTTCTGTTGCCCGCAAGCTAAAGGTCCCTAATATTTGTGTTACACCAAACATCGATAACAACAACGATGGACGGGTGTAAGAGCCTCGGTGTTCGGATTAAGGAAGAGCGCTGAGGCTCCCCTTACTCCGGAACAACTCCGTGTACTGAACGCATTCTATCTCGCGTCTGTTCCTCAACATTGGTAGGGAGGGATGGCGGAAGTTGCGAATATCATGGTGAGACGCATGTTCGCGATAAAATCCGGTAAGCCGAATGGCTACACCATTAGTGAGTTTGGAGGC
Organism: Brucella lupini; assembly: GCF_002252535.1. Classification (NCBI taxonomy): domain Bacteria; kingdom Pseudomonadati; phylum Pseudomonadota; class Alphaproteobacteria; order Hyphomicrobiales; family Brucellaceae; genus Brucella; species Brucella lupini. Next base: position 137,316 of record NZ_NNRN01000056.1, on the reverse strand, counting down.
GCCCGGCTTCTAAAATTTCCAAAAGAAAAAAGCTCGGCAGCTCGTTAACTGGAATTGATTTCGCCCAGAAGACAGCGTCAGTATCAGGTCGCTCGGCCTCAAGTATATGAAAGTGGCTTTTCGCAACGGTGAAGTGTGCCTCGGTAGCGAAGGACGGTTGATCAGCTCAAAAGTCGTATTAAGCGAGGAGCGCGCCCGACGTGCCCAAAATTGGTGATTGAACGGCCCGGCTCCGTCCGGACCGCCTTGTAGTTGCTTTCGAAACATCTTTCCACACCGGTGGCGCGCCTGAAAATCAAAGCTTGACCGCATCTTCCCTTGTCCATAGCCGGAGCTTGCGGCAAGATGTAACAAATTCCGTGGCTCTTTTTGCATTGTCGAGCGGAATGAGCCCTTCGTCCATCTCGGGTTCGATACCGGCCTTGGCAAGCAGCGGCATTGCGCCTGCGGTAAAGCCAATGTACTTGCAGTGTGCGAACGCATCGGCAACAAAGTCCCGCGCCGTGCACTCACCGAGAAGCCGGTTGGCCGCTTCTTCAGACAACACAAGGGCTACAGCATCGAACAATACGGATGGACCGCCGTCAATCATATGGTCGGCCTGCATCCATTCGCCGCTGGAAGCTTCGAAACCTCCAACTGTCGGCGCAACCAGTTCTACCATTGCACCTTCCTTCTCTGCGGCGTGCCGAATACCCTTGAGCACCTGCGCATCCGTGCCATTGGCAACAAGCACTCCAATTTTTCTGCCCTTGAAGCTACTGGGCCCGTTCTCAATAATGCTGAGTGCTGGAGATGGAGCAAGATCGTCACGCACGGGCACCATCGCGTCCGCAGCCTTCGGCATCTTGCGGATGCCGAGCTTACCGGCGACCGTTTCCGCGAGGTTGGCATCGATGTTCAGCAAATGTGACACAATACGCTCGCGGATCACAGGTGTTTCCACTTTCGACAGTTCGAAAGTCAGCGCCATCGCAATATGCTTCTGTTCCGTCGCGGTCTGGCTCGAATAAAACTGCCGCGCCTGGCTGTAATGGTCGGCGAAACTCTCCGGTCGGAGGCGAACTTTCTGTCCGTCTTCCTGGGCTGCAAATGACCGGAACCCGCGCGTGGGATTAGGCCTTGGTCCTTGTCCCCAGGAATTAGGTTGGTAGTTTGCGCGTCCAGCAGGGTTACGCATCGCCATATGTCCATCCTGCTGGAAATGGTGTAACGGGCATTTGGGCGCGTTGATAGGAATATGGGTAAAGTTGGGACTGCCCAGTCTCTTCAACTGCGTGTCGAGGTAGGAAAAATTGCGTCCCTGTAGCAAGGGGTCGTTGGAGAAATCGATCCCAGGGGGAACGTTCTGCGTCATGAACGCAACCTGTTCGGTTTCGGCAAAAAAGTTGTCTGGCATACGATCAAGCACCAGCCGCCCGACTGGGACAGGCTTAATAACTTCTTCCGGGATCAGCTTTGTCGGATCGAGCACATCGAAATCGAAGCTGTCGGCGAAGTCCTGATCGAAGAGCTGCACGCACAGCTCCCATTCAGGGAAGTCGCCAGCTTGTATCGCGGTCCACAGATCGCGCCGATGAAAGTCCGGATCCGCACCGTTGATTTTCACGGCCTCGTTCCAGGCGACTGATTGGAGACCAAGCTTCGGCTTCCAGATAAACTTCACGAAGGTCGATTCATCTTCATCATTCAAGAACCTGAAAGTGTGAACGCCGAAACCTTCCATGAAGCGGAAGGATCGCGGGATCGCGCGGTCAGACATGATCCACATGATCATGTGCATGGATTCCGGCGTCAGACCGATGAAGTCCCAGAAATTATCGTGTGCAGATTGCGCCTGAGGAAAAGCCCGGTCCGGCTCCTCCTTGACGGCATGAACCATATCGGGAAATCGAATGGCATCCTGGATGAAGAAGACAGGAATATTATTGCCAACGAGATCCCAGTTGCCTTCCTTGGTGTAAATCTTGACGGCGAAGCCGCGCACATCGCGAGCAAGATCGAACGACCCTTTCGATCCCGCCACGGTGGAAAACCGGACAAAAACTGGCGTTTTTTCGCCGACCCGCTGAAAAATATCGGCCCGTGTATATTCCGCAAGCGATTTCGTCGTCTCGAAATAGCCATGCGCACCATAGCCTCGGGCATGGACAACGCGTTCAGGTATCCGTTCATGGTCGAAGTGAAAGATCTTTTCCCGAAAATGGAAATCCTCAATCAGCGTAGGACCTCGATCGCCGACCTTGAGCGTATTGAGATCATCCGATACCGGCCCCCCTTGGGCGGTCGTCATGATTTGCGTCTTCTCGTCGGCGAGTTGATGAAGGTCTCCGCCTCGGCCTGCGTCGAGCTTCTGATCATGAAGCGTGAGCGACTTCCGTCCATTTGTGGCCTTGTTGTTGGCTGACATGGCTGGCTCCGATTCTTTCGCGATTTATGTTCAAATGAAAAGGGGTGCCGAGTGGCACCCTTAGCTCATGATCACGCTGCTTTGGCGCGTTGGTTAGCTGACGCATCCGCAAGTTTCGTCAGATCACTGTCCGTCTTGGATTCTTCCTGCAGCGTCTGGTCGAGTAGTTTTGCAGCATCGGTCATGCCAAGCTCCGTCGCCCACCGCTTCAATGTCCCATAACGGGTGATTTCGTAATGTTCGACCGCCTGTGCAGACGAGATCAGGCCGGCGTCTAACGCCGCGGTATCCTTGAATTCCTCCATGATCTCCTCGGCTTCGGCGATAATTCCCTCGATCGCATCGCAAGTCTTGCCTCTTGCTGTCTTGCCCATGATTTCGAACACTTGGACTAGTCGCTCGACGTGGCCTTCAGTCTGTTCACGGTGCTTTTCGAAAGCCGTTTTCAAATCTTCAGAGTGCGCTGCACGCTTCATTTTTGGCAGGGCCTTGAGAATTTTACGTTCAGCGTAATAGATGTCCTTGAGAGTATCGTGGAATAAGTCTTCGAGATTTTTTTCCTTGGCCATAATTCATCTCCTCTTATGAATTGGTTACCACAAATCGCCGGTAAAGTTCCGGCAGTAAGTGATCAATGGCTGATGAGACAGGCAGGAAACTGCGTCTCTGCCTCCTCGTTTAACGCCGTGTCGAAATTTAAGTTCCCGGCCGGACGGCCACAGTTTCTATTCCGACAGAAGCGTTCGACGAGATATCTGCGACTGATTTGTGGGAACTCCTACCTTGCGCAGGCGCCAGCCCCTTCCCATCTGACGGAATGTCAACTGTTTTCAAAAAATCCGATCCGCATCATGCGGAACAAAATCTCGCAGACGCAGTTTCCCACGTGGCGATAACACCCGCCAAGCGCCAGAAACTCATTTAACACCGGGACATGGCGCAGCCCTGCCTAGCTCGTCCCTCGGCAGGGCAATTTATTCATTATCCGCGGGGTCGTACGAAGCTCTGCGGATAAAGCGCGCGGCAAGGACATGCACCTCATTTGTCGAGCGCGGCCCCGACGACTCCGGGAAGGGCGTCGGGGCTTTTTCTTTCCCAACCAAAACGAGGTTCGAATGATTCGCTCATAAGCCGGAACCAATCGGACGGTGATTCGTTCGGACTCAATTGCAAGTTATTCGTATGAATCGCTGTGGTTGTGTTGGGAGTATGCGAAATGGTTGCGCCAAGGGCGAATTGGAAGGGTTTTATCAAGTTCGGAGAGGTGTCCTGCCCTGTGGCACTCTATACCGCCGCCTCAACATCCGAACGAATCTCATTTCATACCATCAATCGAAAGACCGGAAACCGCGTGAGACGCGAGTTCGTTGATATCGAAACCGGCAATCCAGTCGATAGAGACGATCAGGTCAAGGGATATGAGGTAGATGACCATCGCTATGTGGTTCTCGAACCGGATGAAGTTGCAGCTGCCGTTCCTGATAGCGACAAAACCCTCCGCATTGAAGCATTCATTCCCTGCGATCAGGTAGACACGGCATATTTCGACAAACCTTACTATCTTGCTCCAGACAAAATGGGGACGGAGGCATTCGTGCTTTTGCGCGACGGCATGAAAAAGGCCAAGGTTGCCGCTATAGCTCGCACCGTCCTGTTCCGCCGCATGCGGACCGTACTCATTCGAGCACACGGGAAAGGGCTGACAGCATCCACCCTGAATTTCGATTACGAAGTCCGCTCCGCCCAGAAAGCATTTGACGATGTTCCAGACATCAAGATCGAAGGCGAAATGCTGGAACTAGCAGAACACATCATCAACACCAAGGCGGGCGAGTTCGATGAGCGCAATTCCGATGATCGATACGAGGATGCAGTTGCTGAACTGGTGAAAGCGAAGATCGAAGGACGAAGCCTGCCTAAGAAGAAGGTTCCCGTTGCGTCCAAGCCGAGCGAACTCCTTCAGGCTTTTCGGGAAAGTGCCGGAGTTGGAGCCAAGAAAACGAAGCGTGCCGCCGCAAATGCAGATCGTTCGCCCGCTCGCAGGAAAACGGCTAAAGCCGCATCGAAGTCCCGCCAATCTGCAACGCCCGCGCGCCGCGCAAGTTAAGGGAGACGTGAAATGGCTGTTCGTCCGTATTGGAAGGGATACTTGAAGCTCTCGCTTGTTACCTGCCCTGTCGAAATGATGCCGGCTACTTCTGACAGCGAAAAGGTGCGCTTTCACACGCTGAACCGACAAACCCAAAACCGTGTCGTCAGTCGTTATGTCGATGCCATAACTGGTAAGGAAGTCAAGGAAGGCGACGAGGCGAAGGGTTATGAGCGCGGAGAAGGCGAATACATACTTCTCGATGACGATGAACTTGAAAACGTTGCTCTCGACAGCACCAAGACCATCGATATTGAAATGTTCTCGCCCCGTGAGAGCATCGGCTGGATATGGCTGGACACTCCATATTATCTGACCCCGAGTGATCCGGTGGGGGAGGAAGCCTTCGCGGTAATCCGTGAGGCGATGAAAGCTGAGAACAAGGTGGGAATATCGCGACTGGTTCTATCCCGCCGCGAACGAGCCGTCATGCTGGAACCGCGAGGCAAGGGTATCGTTCTCTGGACGCTGCGTTATGGCGATGAAGTGCGCGATGAGGATTTGTATTATGAGAAAATCGGCGACGAGAAAGCGGACTCCGATGCGATGCCGTTAATCGAGAAACTAATCAAAAAACAAACGCGAGACTGGAAGCCGGATTTGGTTACGGACCCGGTTCAGGAACGGCTGCTCGACATAATCGCAGACAAAAAGAAGTCCTTGAAGAACGCGCCTAAGAGCAAGCCGAAAGCCAAGGAGGGACCATCCGGCGGGAATGTCGTCAACATTATGGATGCGCTACGGAATTCGTTGAAAAAAGAAAGCAGTAAGACGAAATAACGGGGAGGAGGATATATGATGGTACAAAAGAAAAATCCATGGTCCGATCCTGACTTGGTCAGAGAGAAAGAAGCGACCGATCCGTCCCAAGTGGAGCCGAGCGATCATCAGGAGAAGCCTACGCACGAACAATCGAACGTTCCTGGCAATCCTAACGTTAAGGTTCCGAAAGAGCCATATCCCGACCGTTCTAAGTATTAATAAAACAAATAAACCTCATATTCGATGAAACTTTTTCATAGCTGACGTGTTTTCTCAACGGGAGTGTAAAGCCCGAAACAAGTTCTATCCGCTTGTGGGAGTTTTTATCTATCTGAAGGAGATAACCAACATGAACTCTATCATCTATTTAGTAGGACTAGTTGTTATCGTGTTGTTCATCCTCTCTTTTCTGGGATTACGTTGATGGTAGATCCAACTGTCGTAGAAAACACGTCTGATCGCAGTTACGTAGATTGGGCGGCTATCTTTGCTGGCGCTACAGTGGCATCGGGCGTGATGGCGGTCCTGACAACATTCGCCGGTGGTCTTGGCCTAAGTTCATTCTCCGTCGATGACGGAGGAGACATAAGCACCGTATGGCTTGTCATAACTGCTCTCTTCATCGTCATATCGACGGTCGCCTCCTATATGCTTGGGGGGTACATCACCGGAAGAATGCGCCGACCCGCTGGGACCGCAACCCGTGATGAATTGACCGTTCGCGATGGCCTGAATGGTCTGGTAGTGTGGGGTCTTGGTACAATTGTTTCGACCTTACTACTCGTCAGCGCTATTTCGGGCGGCGCGAAAGCGGTTGGAAGTGCTGCTGAAACAGCGGTTCAAACCGCCGGTACGGTCGTTGGCAGCACCGCGCAGGGGGCCGGTCAGTTGGCTGGCGGGATCGTTTCAGGTGCCGGACAAGCCATCTCAGGTCTTGCGCAAGGCGCAGGACAAGCCGCCGCTCCATCTGTTGAGCAGATGTTGCCACAAGGATTGAAAACCAACCCATTAGACTACCTTACTGATAGTCTGCTGCGCACAGAGGCTCAGGGCAACTCTGTTGCCGGGCAGGAAGCACAGAATTTGGCAGATTTTCAACGTCAGATAACTGGCATCCTTGGAAACCTGCTCAATACTGGTGAAATCTCCGACGCAGATCGGGCTTGGCTCACCAATCAGGTAGCTGCTCGGACTGGTCTAAGCCAGAATGACGCCCAAACACGTGTAAACCAAACAGTCGAACGCGTTCAGGCTCTTCACACTGAAGCACAGACAAAAGTTGAAGAAGCAAAGAAAGCTCTTGCCGATGTAAAGGCGCAAGCTGAAAAAACTGCAGCAGATGTAAAAGCAAAAGCAGCCGATGCAGCTGAAAAAGCGAGAATAACCGGCATTCTAACTGCGTTCCTGCTCGCTGCATCCGCTCTTGTGGCCGCAGCTGCTGCGTACATCGGCGCCGTCCATGGCGGTCGACATCGCGACGAAGGACGAATTTGGGGTGGCCTATCTTACCGTAGATAACCAACCCGCTTACACAACAGAGGCTCTGGAGCAATCTGGAGCCTCTTAATCGTTGTAGTCGCTTGTTAAGCGGGCACGCGGCTTTGACGGGACCGTGCAGGGGCGTTCTCAAGTCCAGGATAGGATTGAAATGAATTGCCGGCATAACAGCTGCAGTCGGAGAGACGGCAAACCGTATAAAATTGTAAGACCATTATTCTCCGACTGACGCTGCATTGGGGCACGAACTGATCCTCCGGGAAGAACAGGATAACCTGTTGGAAGCCCGATAGTTCCCGATCAGATTTGTTCAGTCTGGGAACCTGTCGCGGTTTGTAGTGGTTATTCGGCAAGGAAAGTACAACTGGGGTTGCCAATTGCTTAAAAAGTCTTCCGCCGTCCCGCTGCTACAAAACGATACTGCTCATGGGTTGCTTCATGTCAACGACACCGCGCCGGGAATTAGACGTCTGCGGTGTGGGAATGGTTTTCGTTATGTCCGTTTTGATAAAAAGGCGATTTCCGCCGCTGATCAAAACAGGATCGCTAAGCTTGCCATTCCACCTGCTTGGAGCGATGTCTGGATATGTTGTGATCGGCGCGGCCATATACAGGCGACCGGCCGTGATAGGCGCGGAAGAAAGCAATATCGTTATCATCTTGCGTGGATGGCGATGCAGGAGGAAACGAAGTTCTCCAGCTTGCCGGATTTTGCCCGTGCGCTTAGCCGACTGCGCAAGACTATTGATGCCGATATGCAGCGGCGCTCGCTCTGCCGTGAAAAAGTGGTTGCGACCGTCATTTGGCTGATGGATCGGCTGTTACTGCGGGTTGGAAATCCCGATTATGCACGGGACAACAAGAGCTTTGGGGTTACTACCCTTCGCAATCGGCACCTGCGGGATGATGGTAGGGGATTGCGGCTCGTCTTTACTGGAAAATCAGGCAAAATGTGGAGTCTCAAGCTCTCCGACAAACGGATTGCGCGTATCGTGCGCTCCATACAGGAACTGCCTGGGCAGCAGTTATTTCAATATATTGACGAGGAGGATGATCGCTGCCCTGTTTCCTCTCAGGATATAAATGACTATCTGCGGGTGACTATGCAGTCCGATTTCACGTCGAAGCATTTCCGGACATGGGCCGCAACGGCCACCGCCCTTGAGGCGCTACAATGCCTGGATCTGCCCGACAGTGACAGGGCTAAAAAGCAGATGCTGAATAGCGAAATCGATAAGGTTGCGCACCGGCTCGGTAATACAAGAGCGGTGTGCCGGAAGTCTTATATACATCCTGGCATTCCTGAACACTGGCTGGCCGGAAAACTTGCTTCGGAGGTTGATGCTGCTGAAACTATCCGGCTGGTAGCCCCGGAGTTGAGCGAAGCCGAGCGTCGCACTTTGAAATGGCTGCTTTTCATCGAGGCGGAAAAGAGCTGACCAATGAAGGATGATGGCTGTTGATGGTTCACGATCTCGTTGCAGGATGCAGTTCTCGCTTAGCAAACGAAGAACGCGGTTGTTTTTATTATGATGGTTCGATGGATATGTCTGAAATTGGAGCAAGGTTTAATTAACCTTTTTTCTCAACAGGCGGAAAATGTGAGGTCTTGGTCTGGCTGTGGCATTAATACTACAGACATATTTCATTCATGAGTTATCCTTTAAATAACGAAATAACCTTAGGCTATTAAGTTACGGAGAAATGCCATGAAAATTAAGTCTCTTCTTTTGGCGTCGACTGTTACTCTTATTGCTACAACCGGTGCGAAAGCTGCTGACGCTATCGTTGAGGAGCCTGCGCCGGTAATCGTTACTGAACCTATTTTTAGCTGGACTGGCGCTTATATTGGTGGTCAGATTGGCTACGGGTGGGGAAAATCGGAGTTCGAAGATGCTTTCCGTGTGAAACCGGACGGTTTTCTCGGTGGCCTTTATGCCGGTTATAACTTTGATGTCGGCAATAACTTCATTCTCGGTATCGACGGCGATATCACCTATAATAATTTAAAGGACAACTACAGCGCTACTGACGGAGATATTGCTGGTGACCTTGAGAGCAAGTTGCGGTGGTCGGGTGCTGTTCGCGCACGGGCTGGTGTCGCATTTGATCGCTTCATGCCCTATATCGCGGGCGGTGTTGCATTCGGTAGCGTGAAAAACACGCTTTCAGCAACGGACGGTGTGGACGAAATCAGCGTATCGCAAAGCAAAACCTATACTGGCTGGACGGCTGGTGCGGGTGTTGACTACGCTGCTACTGACAACCTCATTCTGCGCCTTGAATATCGCTACACTGATTATGGTAAGAAGGACTTTGATTTTGGCACGGATGTAAGTGTCGAAGACAAGTTCAAAACACATGACGTTCGTTTAGGTGTAGCTTACAAGTTTTGACAAGCGTTATCTCAAAGATATAAAAAGGCGATCCACGAGGTCGCCTTTTTGTTGCGAAGGCTAATGATTAACATTCCCCTGGCATTTACGACTTGAACCAATATGTTTTTCCTTGGTCGCCTTTGAGTCTCCCGCATACCGGTATGGAAAAATTTCTGGATAGTGCAGTGCTTTTCATGCATGCGCGTGGACAATCGGCCGATGAAATCCGGATGTTGGATTGGAACAAAAATCCAGTCGGAACGCCGGAATACTGGCCCGTCCAATCACCATAGCATCATCCCAGTACACCTGTTCCATGGCGAAATCCTTTATACAGTGAACCCTTCACCAATTCGAAAGTTCCGTCTATCGCCAGGAGTCGATCAGCTCATCCGTGCAGACGAGTTCCAGTTGCTCACTAAATCGTTGGTGACAAAGAGAGATAATTGCATCGTGGGTTTGATCGGAAACGCTGCATACTGCATCGTGGACGATGATCACCCGATATCCGCGATCTACCGCGCCCAAGAGTGTTGCGAGAACACAAAGATCGGTCTCCGCTCCGCTGACGATCACAGTATGAACGCGTCGTTTGTGCAGATATCGCTGGAGGATGCCTTCGGTCCAGGGGGAGTAAACAGTCTTATCGAGTACAACAGCAGGCGGAGAAAAATCTCCTAACGGGTCGACGAGTTCGATGAATGACGGATCAATACGATTGAGAGTTAGGGTTTCCCACTTGCGGTAATAACCTTTCCATGCTCCCAGGGCAGCGTCGGGTGACCTTGGAGGTATAAAGCGGGTAAAGATCGTTTCTTCACTGCGCTGGGAGCAGATATCGACGATATTAGGCAGAATGGCGTCAATCCATGGCACGTGCCAAGGCGAAGCGGGTCCGAAAAGATTCTGCATGTCTATGCATAGATGCATGCAGCCTTCTCGCAAATCTCCGCGTAGAAGCCCGGTTTCCAGAGGCATGTTATCCTTCAAGCGATCCGTGAATTGAAGCCGCCAAACAGACTCTTTCCGAGAATGCGACAGTCAATCTAAAACAACTAAGTGGCTTTTTGCGTTGACGACCGCGTCTGGACTACAGTCTGTTCGACGCAAGAAATTCAGATCCCGTGAGGGAACGAGCTTTCGGCCGCTCAAGTTTTACAGGTAACGGCTGCGTTCTCGTTCGATTTCCTCTTCGGTATAGGGGTCGGCATTGGCGTCAAATCTTTGCCAGCCTTCGTCTGCATACAGCTTACGTCGAGCATTGATATCCACCGAACTGGCTCCGGCTAAAATAGCATCTGCTTCGGCGACACGATCGTCCGCAACTCGAGCGGTGACAAGTGAGCCACCGCGACGAATGCCTTCAGCGTATAAGTGAGCGTCTTCTTCCGACACCCCGCTCTCCGTGAGCGCTCCGATGAGACCACCGGCGACCCCCCCGACAACTGCGCCTCCGACTGCACCGGTCAATGTTGCTGCGAGCCAACCTGCGGCGACGACTGGCCCAACGCCGGGAATCGCCATCAACCCAAGCCCTGTCAAAAGACCACCGGCACCACCGACAGCCGCACCTAATCCTGCACCGACCCCCGCGCCAGAGCCGGCATTACTCTCGCCATCATCATCGCGACGATGCGAGACAATGGAAATATCGTCTGACGGGAACCCAGCGTTTTCGAGACGTGCTACGGCATCCTTGGCTGCTTCATAACTGTCAAATAATCCGGTAACGGTTTTCATAGTAATCTCCCATGTTCAGATGGTGGATGGAAGCCAAACCTTCACATTGGCTTCTTTGTGACATTGCCCTGGTAGTCAAGCTGGACATCCAGCTTCTCGTTACCTTTCATGGCAGAGGCTTCCCAGATGCCGTTTTCTTCGTTGAATTTGAGGCCGCTTACGCCAGTGTATCCTGCCTCCTCAATCCTTGATTTGGCTTGATCTTCTGTAAAGCTGTTGGCGCCCTTAACCGGCGCGTCAGGATTGTTGTTTTCAGGCGATGCTACAGCTGGAGTTTCCGGAGAGGTTTTGCCGGTGTCCTGAGCGAACACAGCCGAAGGCGCGATGATACACGCACTCATGAACGCTAAGGTTATGATTTTCATTGTTTTTCTCCAGTGAAATAAGTAACAAACATTAAACTCTCACTTGCGGCATAAGTTCCAAAAAAGTTTTTCAAAATGGAACCACCTAAGCCTCGCGTGACGATATGTTTTTGCAGGCTACGGTTCAGCGAAAGCGCGTGTCGCTTGTTTCAAACCTTCGTATTTGAAACGATCCAGATGCGTTTGCATCAACGAACTCTCATTCCAATTGATCGGTTTTCTACCGCATAGGCATCCCTACGAAACATTGCGCCGCTTTTTGGGTTCAGTTAACCAACTGTTGGCGCTGGAGCATCGCAGATGGACAAAAACTTTCGGCTGGATACCGTAGACGATAATCGAGCCACAATATCATTTCCTTTTGATCGAACGACAGTGCAGCGCTTTCGCAAGGAATTTCCCCGTGCACGATGGAGCGATTGGAACAAGGCTTGGATCGTTCCTGGGAAAACGGCGTCTCGGCGCATTGATCGTTGGCTGGCTCGAGAGGCCGCACGCGCCAATCCCTTCGCCGAGGAAAAGGGGAGAGACGCCTATGAATTCGAACCGATCCTCAGTTCTTATCTTTCGGTCGACGGTGATGGGTTACGAATTAAAACACCATATTCGCGACGCCTTGTTGAAGAAATCCGTCAGATATCCTTCGCCCGGTGGGACTATAATACCAAAGTTTGGCGGGTGCCCTTTGCATCCTATGATGAACTTGTTCAGCACTGGGAGACCATTGAAAGCGAGGCCAGGCGCAGCGAACCGGAAGAACGGCGTAAGCGCGCCGTAGCCCGTAAGGGGAGCGATGAAGAAAAAAGGGCACGTCGGCGTGCGAACGAGCGCAGGCGTCGAAGAATTCCGCTATCTGCCGAAGCGTTGCCACCGCTTAATCGCCCAATAGCAACTGAGGCCTATGGTATCATCGTTGTTAGGGAAATAACCGGCGAATTGGTGCCTTGTGATATGATCGACGACATTTATTCCGGTCTCGACGGCGATTATATTTGGGGAATCTGGCGCTTGCCCTCGCTCGATGAACTCATTCAAACCTGGCCGAGGAAGAATGAACTCACCAGCAATGATCGACAACGGGGGTGGTGGCATCCCGATATCGAACAATTACGCGAAGCGCGCCGATCGGCGCGGTCTCGTGAGCGCCGGGCCGACACTTGTCACTGATTAGCTAGCAATAAGCGGTAGCTCAATCTCGATCATCACCGGCGCATGATCGCTCGTGTGAGCCCAACTGCGCGGATTGCGTCGCACGCTTGCTGATTTCAGGGCCGGTGCCAGAGCGGGACTAAGAAGGAGATGGTCGATGCGCAATCCAGCATCGCGTTCGAAGGAATTGCGCCAATATTTCCAGAACGTGTAAATACGCTCGCCTTGGTGAAGGGACCGGACCGCATCCATCCAACCTTGTGCGACCAATCGAGCATATGCTGTTCTAACTTCGGGCCGAAACAAAGCGTCGTCGCGCCAGCGCTCCGGCGCGTAGACATCGAGATCGGTCGGCATAACATTGAAATCGCCGGCGAGCGCTATGGGTATGTCGAGTTTCAGCAACTCAGCCGCATAATCGTGCAGCCGTTGAAACCAGCGGAGTTTGTACTCGAATTTGGGCCCAGGAGCGGCATTACCGTTCGGAAGATAGAGAGAGCCGACTAGAACGCCTCCAACCGCTGCTTCGATATAGCGACTCTGCGGATCGTCAGGTTCACCTGGAAGTCGACGTCGCGTGAGAACCGGGGTCTTTCCTCTCGCAAGAATTGCGACACCATTCCAACTCTTCTGGCCTTGCCATACCGCATCATATCCAATTTTTTCCAGCGCTTTGATCGGGAATTTTTCGTCTGGCGTTTTCAGCTCTTGCAGACAGACAATGTCCGGCGTGTCCTCTTCAAGCCAGCGCAATAATATGGCCAACCTTCCGTTGATGCCGTTAACATTGTAGGTGGCTATTTTCATGCAACGCTCCTCGCTGGCGGCGGACAAATAATTTCAATCCGTTTCAGCGACTTATTCGGCTAAACGGCGATCACTGCGTTAATGAATGCTCGCGCGGTCCTTTGTAGGCGGCGGGAAATAGATTGTTTCCTATCCTCAACATGTCGTTATTGCGGTCGCTTAACACGAAGCCTGCTGTGGTCTTGCCGTCCCAGATCGGCCGAATCGCAAATATGAAAAGAATAGCCCTCTCTTCCAACAGGAAGATAACAGGAACTACGGCAGCGGGATCAATATCGGCATCCAAAATTACTGCATCAATAGCTGTGCTATCGATAACTTTCATAGCCTTCACCGACGTTTTAACGGGGCGCAGCCAAATTATACCAGCATTCTTCAATATAATATCTGTTTTCTTGCTCAGCAAGGAGTCTTTCTCAAATTCTCGTTGGTCCTATACATTACCAAACATCCTTCTACTGATTTGATTGAGTGCGCAACGTTTGAATTATCAGATTGTTTCGTAAAAAATACATCATTGATCGGACTAATCAGAAGGTGCGGTACGTAATTTTTTGGCAAGATATTGCTGCTGACCCTCCCTTGCCTGATCCAGGTGCTGCAGGATCACCGGCAACATTTGCTCTGCATAGTTTTGAAGCTCAACATACTCGCCAGAACCTATTTACCAAGACAGCATTTGGACCATCTTTTGGTGATCCATAACCTGACTCTGCCAGTAGGCCGCTTCGCTTCAACGGGGCGGCGCGGGTTGGACTGCGGAAAGCGGAAGTTTCACGGCACTGGCAAGTGCATTTAATTTGTTTGCCATGGGACCATGGTCATTCCGCATTCTCAACAGAAAACTCCTCAATGTATCGCTCTTAGCGTATTTCTCAGCCTTCTCAGCCAGTGAAAGTTCAGTCGAATTTCCCGAAAGAGCCAATTGTAGAAAGAGATCATCGGTATTGTTCGTCTGTGAAGGGGCTGGAGAACCGCTTTGTTTGAGTTTGGTGTCTGGCGACACGAAGCCTGGATTGGGCGCATGCGCTGAAGGCAAGCATGCTGTTCCGAGCAGAAAAACAACCGAGATACGTACCAACACTGTCTTTCTCCTAAAGCATTCGAAGATAGGCCGACAAGCGCCTTTTTTTCGTCTGTTGCCAGCTTGGTTCCCAGGACGAGATTGAAAAACTCGACCGTATCGTCAAGAGTCAGCAAGCGTCCGTCATGAAGATACGGCGGAGAATCCTTGCCTCGAAGCGTGAATGTCTTGATCGGACCATCCGGGAGAGTAACCATACCATTGTAGGTTTTCCCCGGCGTATAGAATCGTCCAAGCTTCAGGTCGTGCATATTGTTGTCCAGAAACGATGTTTGGGGGATATGGCATTTGGCGCAGCGGCCTTTTCCAAGAAAGACTACCTGGCCCTTCATCTCCAACGGACTTGCTTTTTTGGTGTCAAGCTTTCCGAATGGATCCAGCTTCGGAGCAGGTAGATTGATGGCCATCCCGGGACTGGGGCCAATCGTGGCCGCAGGCTGGCTCGCCAGCATCCTCAGGGGTGCTATGAGTGGGGTTGCAATCGGAGGCATCGCCGGGAATGGTTATCGATCTCTCATCGGAGCGGCCTTAGCGAAACGGACGCGAACATATACTCGGCCGGAATAGAGCAGGGCGGAACGTTCCTTGCTGTCAGGGTCTTCGCAGTACAAGGCCGCGGAGCGAATTCTGGAAAAAGCCCGAAGCTTTACAAAAACGCAAGTCAACACGCCTCCAGCGCCAAGTTAACACATCTGGCAAAAACTTTATCTGCAGTTTTCTCCGGTCCGCTGCTTAAGCTTAAGGAACGGGTTCCGCGTCAGACTTCAACCGTCCCACGATAGCGATAGGTTCTCGTGGATTTCCCGGCAAAAGGAACCACAAGTGTTCGCGAAATTTTCCGACCGATGTGCGCAATCAGACATTTTAATCCTACGGCTCAAGTTCGCGCGGCGATAAATATCGCAATCTCAAATGCGGTACAAATGGCCAGTCCTCCCCCGAAGAAAAGCATCAACGAGTAGTAATCAGCCATCGAAGTCACTCCCTTCGATAACGATTACGCCCCTCGGCGTTTCGCTCGGTTCGTCGCTGACACGTTGGACGTGGTAGGATTTAATATCGCGAAAAGCACTGGACTCGTTCGTTATAAGGTCAGCGTCCCCAATGGCCACTGTTCCGTGGAAAGCATCCACCTTCCCACTTTTTGAAGACGTTTTTGTCCCAATATTCCATTTTAACCTTCGCTGTCCCACTCGGAAGCCCAACTGCCGGACGCAATGGACGTTCCTTTGACTAACTTTGTCAGTCAGATCCAATGTCTAGTCATTTGGGATCGCCATCATGGCGCTACTGCAACTTTGCCAACCGCTTGATGGCTTTTTCGAGCGGACGTAGACTGTCACAATAATCCTCCCAAGCGCTCGATTTCTTAAGAAGGGAAGGAACCGAGCGAACCGTGTAGCGTTTTGGATCGAGATCCGATTTTACCTGTGTCCAGTTGAGTGGCATGGATACGGTTGCCCCCGGACGCGCACGCGGTGATAAAGGAGCCACGGCTGTCGTCATACGGTCGTTGCGGAGATAATCAAGGAAGATTCGGCCGCCTCGAAGGCTCTTTGTCATCTTGACCAGATAAAGCTCAGGATTGTCACTGGCCATCTGCTGACAGACATCACGCGCAAATCCCTTCGCGTCGGCCCATGAAAGCGGCTTTTTTTTGTTAACAGCTAAAGGGGTCACAACATGTAGTCCCTTCCCGCCGGTTGTTTTGCAAAAACTGATGAGCCCTAGGGCATCGAGGCGATCGCGTATTTCGCGTGCCGCCGCAACAACCGCCGAAAATGGAACATCGGGGCCGGGGTCGAGATCAAACACCAGCCGACCTGGCACCTCTGGTTGCTCAGGCTCACAGTTCCACGGATGCAGTTCAATACCTCCGATCTGGGCGATTGCAACCAGTCCCTCGATGCGGTCAACCTGTAGATATGGTTTCTTGTCGCCGAACACCTTGACCAATTCGAGAAGGTTGGAAGTCCCGGGCATCGCGTGGCGCTGAAAGAATTGCTCACCGCTGATGCCATCGGGAGCGCGTATAATGGAGCAGGGTCTTCCTCTGAGATGATTGATCGTCCACGCGCCGACTGCTTCGTGGTAGAGCGCAAGATCTTCCTTGGTAACAGGGTTTCCATCCCCGCCGTCCGGCCATAATGACTTCCCAGGATTAGAAATCATCACGCCCATCACTTCTGACTTTCCCCCCTTCCGCAGGGCGAGCCTCGTCGCGGCTGTTGGGGACTGAGGTGTCTCGCTCTGTACCGGCAAAACCGGTTTTTCTGCTTCTACTTCAGCGGCAGGCTTATCCTCTCGTAAGCCTTTAAAAGCGGCCTGACGAACCAGACCATCACTGGTCCACCCCGCAAATTCGATTTCTGCGACTAGTTCAGGCTTCAGCCAAATGACTTCATTGCCTTTTTTCGGCGCACCGATGCCAGTGAAAGGTGATTTTTTTATTTCCGCTGCCTGCAGCTTTGGAAGGAGGGTTTCAAGTTTCCGGGCGCCATATCCGGTGCCGACTCTACCCACATAGGCCAATCCGTCTCCGCGATTGACACCGACCAAAAGCGAGCGGAACTTGCCGTTCGTTTTTGAATAACCGCCGATCACCACCTCGTGCCCCGCCCTGCATTTGGATTTTACCCAAGTATTGGTGCGCCCCGATTGATAAGGCGCATCCGCCTGCTTGGACACTATCCCCTCAAGCGAGAGCTTGCAGGCAGACCGCAGCACTGCATCACCACCTGTTTTAAAGTGTTCCACGTAGCGGATCCGCGGATCCTCGATCCCGGCCTCTACCAGAAGAGTTTGCAATCGAGACTTACGCTCAACGAGAGGCTTTGGCTGTAAGTCTTCGCCGTTATCGGACAACAGATCGAAAGCGAAGAAGACAAGATTGCCGGTATTGCGCTCTGAAAGAGCGGCCTGTAATGCGGCAAAATCCGGCGCACCGTCGTCATTAAGCGCGCAAATCTCGCCATCGATTATAGAATCGGGAAGCTGCGCGACGATATCGGCAATTTGAGGGAATTTGGTCGTCCAGTCGAGGCCCTTGCGCGTCCTTAGCGTGGCATCGGCATTTCGGACGCGAGACTGGATTCTATAACCGTCAAACTTAATCTCATGAATCCAATTGCCGCTTGCGGGTGGCCGATCGCGTGTTTCGCAAAGCTGCGGCGATATGAAATCAGGTAGGTTTCCAGCTTTTGAAGATGCAGTATCTTTGCGCTTTGTTTGCTTGCTGCGTTTCTCTGCCGCTAGCCCCTTCCTGCTGTCCCAAACGGCATCGGCGTGGATATCCGAGCGCGTCGACATGAACGGCGTCGGCTTTCGCCCCTTGCCAGCCGCGATCTGTTCCATCGATCGACGAGAGGCAACTGAAGTCGTGTTCTCCTCCAACGCGATCGTTCCGTTCGCACCTACAGAATGCTCGTCATGATGCTTTATCAAAAGCCAGTTGGGCCGCTTTCCACCAATGCGATCATGGCGCATACGAACCAGAACGAAACCGCCTTTCAGGCGTCTGCCTGCAAGACGAAATTTGAGCTCGCCTTTTCGCAGCGCCTGTTCCGGCGAGCTATTTCCTTCCGGTTCCCAATAACCGCGATCCCATAACATGACCGTACCGCCGCCATATTGCCCCTTTGGGATAGTTCCTTCGAAATCCCCATATTCTAAGGGATGGTCCTCCACCTCAACCGCCAGCCGTTTGTCTTCAGGATCCAGCGAAGGTCCTTTCGTGACGGCCCAGCTTTTGAACACGCCGTCCAGTTCAAGGCGGAGATCGTAATGGAGACGGGTGGCATCGTGTTTTTGAATTATAAAGCGGCGGCGGTCCATGGGCAGAACCGCATCGCTACCGCGTGGTTCAGCGGTCTTGCTGAAATCACGTTTAGACAAGTACTTTGACAGTTTCTCTTGGGCCATGGCCGATCTCGGCTCTCGATATAAGGAAAGATAAGCAACGAAAACCACCCAGCACCGTTATAGTTCCCAGGCCTGCAGCCAAATGGATTTTGTTAGTGGCAGGATTTAAAGCTCAAACGAGCAATTCTTTCTCTAACCACGGTGTTCACGCCGAGTCTGCTGGAGAATATCCCTTCACTTTGGACGACGAGAGATAGCTCGAATTCGCTTGCCATTGTCTTCGGAGCCGCTTTAGCCTCCTTTAACATCATCCGTCGTAGGCAATAGGGTGGTCAGGTCGACTTTACTGCATTTTCTTCAATCTCCTCGCGGAGTTTCACAAGTTCCTTGAGGGGTAAATGCTCGATACCAATCACGTCTTCTCGCGCATCTTTCAACGCGTGTAATAGTTCATCAAGCTT
Source organism: Brucella lupini (assembly GCF_002252535.1). NCBI lineage: Bacteria > Pseudomonadati > Pseudomonadota > Alphaproteobacteria > Hyphomicrobiales > Brucellaceae > Brucella > Brucella lupini. The sequence continues at coordinate 118,653 of NZ_NNRN01000056.1, read as the reverse complement.
GGCCTGCAGAGCACAGGAATCACGGTTCTGCGAATTTTGGATGAGAAAGACCATAAGAAAAGTAACGATCGTCGTCGATGTGTTCACTATTAACTGCCACGTGTCCGAATAATCAGAAAAAGGGCCGGATACCGCCCAAACTGCGATAAAGAGTATAGCCATGACAAACGTGTATTGATTGCCGGCTGCAGAAGCCGTTTTCTCACTAAACTTGGCAAACAGATTTTCCACGGCATTCGTCCTCCAGTTTGTTCGTATCACTAACTCCGCAGCACCGATTTAGTTGCCTAAGAAGAATGAATAAACGGGGGTAGGAGTGCTAAGAGAGATGTTTTTACTCATCTGCGAAAAACGATGTGTTTTTAGCTGAAGTTGCTCAGACCTGCTGCACGATGAAGCCGGCGTAAAATTCGCTGGCCGACTCCGAAGTTTGCTCGCAATCTAACGCGCTAAGTACGTTCTGTCCTTTGCAAAGGGCTGTTATTGCGTTGCGTTAATGGAAATCTTGAAGTCTGCCATCCATCGGCTGTGCGGGTATCATTGCGAGGCGGATAGTGTCACTGCTGATCAGGACAACCTGCAAAATAGGAACAATAGTAGTATTCGCCAGTTCATGGCAATACGCGACCAAAAAGCGGTGATTTGAGACGCGGCTCAAGCCATTTTATGAGGCTGCAAAAAGTAGTCTGACCGGCAATCTATATTCGAAATTGACAGCAGGGCCGCGAGCAAAAGGAAAAACACCTACGGAAAACTTGGATTCTCAAGCCGAAGCAACCGAATATACCGATTTTGATAATATGCTATCTAGACTGGCGGCCGGGGAAAAAAATAACGACTAACAAGCCTGAAGATCGTGTAAAGGAGTTGGTTCAGGTTCTCTTCTTTCACGGTGCAAAAACATGTTCGCGTATGTTAATCCTGTCGATCATTGCGCTCCATGCGGATTGGCTTTGTTGGACGTTAGCGGAACGGTCACATACTTGAATAATTTCTTGGTTCAGCTTCTCGGTTATGAGCGCGAAGTACTGCATGAATATCCATTTAACCGTCTATTGACGGTGGCTAGTAGGCAAGCATTTGAAAATGCATTATCAGAACTCTCTGGATCCGGCAAAGTTGACGAACTTCCGCTTGACCTGTTGACACATGAACGGCGAAAAATTCCAGTACTTCTCAACGCAAGATACGAATCAACTGGGTCTGACTATTCCGCCATTATCAGGATCGCAGTTCTTCCAACCAAAGAGCGATCCAGATACGAACTTGAAATCAAGCGTACGCGGGAAGCGTTACTTGCCGCCAACACAGAGTTGGAGACCCTGAATGCACAATTGAAAGCGGAAGCACGCAGTGCAACGGCGAGGTCAATTAGAGCGGAACGGAGACTTCACAGGGAACGCGAAACTGCCGAGCTCCGCGAAGAATTTATCGCCGTTCTTGGCCATGATTTAAGAAATCCGCTTGCGTCCATTTCTTCTGGATTGCGTATTCTTGAGAAAAGAATGGATTCAGATCGTTCCAATGCTGAGCCCATCGCCGTAATGCAGCACAGCGTTAAAAGAATGGCACGTCTGATTGACAATGTGCTCGATTTCGCACGGGGCCGGCTCGGCGGTGGAATTACCTTGAGCATAGTTAACTGCGATATAGAGGTTGTGATCCAACAAATCGGTATGGAAATGATCCAAGCCTTCCCTGACCGACAAATAGCCGTCGATTTGAGGATCGATGAACGTGTATGGTGTGATCAAATGCGGATTGGGCAATTGGTTTCAAATCTTATGTCCAACGCGTTGGCCCATGGCGACGAAGATAAACCAGTTAAATTATTTGCTCGCTCAATTGCCGAAGAAGATACTTTTGAGATTGCTGTGAGCAATGGCGGAAAGCCAATATCGCCTAAGATTGCAAGGCGTCTATTTCTTCCGTTCTATCGGGGAAAAGCCCGCAAGGGTAAGAATGGCTTGGGCCTCGGCCTTCACATAGCTGCCGAAATCGCCAAAGCCCACCAAGGAAGCTTGAATCTGGTGTCGAATGAAGACCAGACGTGTTTTGTGTTCCGGATGCCGCTATCGCAATATGAAAACTGAACTAGATAATCCAGAATTACGTTTGGGATAGGATTAATCCAAACGCTATTCTATTGCACCCTCCTGCGCCATTCTTTTCGAACGCCTCCTGCGACGGTCGGCACCGTAACCTTAACTTTTATGTAAGTCTCAGCGGTGGATAAGAGAGCAAGCTCGACAATCGCTCCTCGCTTTATCATCGCCATCGCTTTCCACCTGAGATTATTGCAGAGGCGGTGTGGCTGTATTTCCGGTTTCCGCTAAGCTTTCGCATGGTCGAAGACATGCTGGCTTACAGAGGGATCATCGTCACCCACAAGACGGTGCGCGAATGGGCTGAAAAGTTTGGACAAGATTACGCCAATACAATCCGTCGCCGCACGCCGCGCCTTGGTGGCAAATGGCACCTTGATGAGGCTGTCGTGACAATCAACGGCAAACGGCATTTTCTGTGGCGCGCTGTTGATCAGGATGGCTTTGTGCTTGAAGTGCTGGTCCAGAAACGTCGCGATACCAAGGCTGCCAAACGCTTTATCCGCAAACTCTTGTCAGGTCAGGGCGCAGTTCCCCGTGTCATGGTCACGGATAAACTGGGCTCTTATGGTGCCGCCAACCGAGAGATCGGTCTCACGCTCTGTGATCATCGCCAGCACAAAGGCTTGAACAATCGGGCCGAGAATTCGCATCAACCCATACGACGACGAGAACGGGGCATGAAGCGTTTCAAATCAGCTCGACATTTGCAATGTTTCGCATCCATCCACGACCCCCGATCCACAACCTTCACCATTTTCCCCGAGACCGCTTCACCTCTGTCATTCACCGCGAACTACGCCAGACCGCCAATGCCCTCTGGCAGGATATCGCTGGCCTGTAATCTGCCTAATCACAACATCATAGATCAAAACGCATCTGCGCACAGGTTAAGGTTACGGTGCCGTCTCCAAATATCTCAGGTTTCGACAGCGAGCCCTGCTGCCATACTTCTTTTGCGGTCGGTCTATATTTCTCGGGGCTACTATTCTCCTTCGCCCTTGCATAATGTGTTCTAGAGCCGAATTCGCCAAAGTCCAATAGACAGTATTCAAACGCTGTGGGCAGCTGCGGCCAAACCTAATTGCAAATGGTCGTGTCATGTTTTGGTAGCGCCGCACTTTGAAACGTTGAGCATGGTTATGGTCGTGCGGCGATTACTTCGATTTCGACGAGGTAGCCAGGACCTGCGAGGCCTGCGACCTGAAATACGGAGCGGGCGGGAAGGTTGGGCTGTTCCTTAGTGCCGAAAAACTGCGTGTAACCCTCCATGAAACCCTTGAAGTCCATCTTTGCTTCCTTGGATGGATCTCCGACGAGGAAAACCTGCATTTTGACCACGTCGTTCATTTTGAGGTTCATTCCAGCGAGCGTTTTCTCGATGGATTTGAGTGCGGAGACGGTTTGAGTCTTTGTATCTCCGTATGCTTCAATTGAACCCTTAGGTGCTTTTTCATCGGCAACCGAAGCGAGTGCGCCACTGACATAGACCGTCGTCATTCCAGCTGGAACTTCAACGGCCTGCGCGATTGGAAAATCCGAATTCGGGATTTTGTGGCGCACAACCTCTGCTGCGGAGGCTCCGACTGAAGTCGCCATCAATGCTGAGAAGAGAATCGCGCCCGTAACAAGTTTCATAGTCTATGCTCCATTTATTGCAACACTTCTGGCCGGGATTAAGACCAGAAATGTCCGTTTCACTTGTTCTTCCATTCTTATGGCAATCAATGCCGGGATTCCGACACCAATGATATGTCTACCGATCCGGAGATCCAGATGTCCTTAACGGGCATCTTTGACATCTTCTGCCGTCGCTGCATCCTTGTAATCGTTGCCGAAGTTGGTCCGGATATAGTTCACCACGGCGGCGACCTGATCGTCCGACATCATTTCTCCGATCGGCGGCATGCCCTTCTGGCCATGCAGAATGACATAGATCGGATAGCCTGCGGATTCGAGGTTTTCATTCTTGGTGAGCGCTGGATATTTTCCTGCGCCGACGGCTCCCTGACCCTTTGACATGTGGCATGCCTGGCAAACATTTGCATAAAGCTCCTCCCCGGTTTTCTCCGTGAAAGTGTTGCCTTGGCTGAGTGTGGCTCCTGCGGAATCGGCAAGTGCCGTAGAGGTAGAAAAGCCGGCAAATGAAAGAGCGAAGGCTGCCGCGAGACTCCAAGTGTGTTTTTTATGACTGGACATAACAAAATCCCTCACTGGATTTTTGAGGTTCAATGGATCCGATGCTCTTCATCCCTGTATCACGCGCTTGTGCAGGCGCTCGATGGCATCGATCGACGACAGGATCGCGCCTTCCTGCCACGCAGGAATATAGGAGGCGTGTTCGCCAGCAAGCACGATGCGTCCATCGATCTGGCAAAGATTGTCGTAATGTTCCTTACGTGCCTCGTCCGTCCAGTCACCAGCGCAGCCAAGCGTGAACGGCGACCGATGCCACGCCCAGGAAATCCCATTTTCAAATTCGTCTTTGTATTGCGGATGGATGAGTGCTCCTTGTTCGACAGCCTTCTTGACCCGGTCTTGCGGTTCCATTGCCGTGAACTCGTAGGAAGCAGGGCCGTTCCACGTATAACAACCCAGCAGAACACCTTTCCCACCCCTGTTAAAGTCCGTGCTCGGATAAGAAATGTTGGTGATCGGAAGGTCTGTATAACTGACGCCGCCAAATATCAGCTCGTCTTCCTCCCCGAGGATGCGTACGGCACGGCACCGATGGCCGCCTTCATCCTGTCAGAGACCTGGATGTCAATCTGACTGAGGATGGTGAGCGGTATCGTACATACACACCAATCGGCTGCTTCCGTGTGTGTTTCTCCCGATTTGCCGGTATCTTCATATGTTACCGTAACACCCTTGTCGCCCTGTTCGATCTTGACCACCTTGGCATTGAAAGTGATGAGATCCTTGACCTCCTTGGCAAAGGCGTCACCGATCCGACCCATTCCGCCAACCGGCTGGAACATAGTTGTTTGAAACTCATAGAGCGAGAAATTGGCCAGCGCTCCCCAAAGTCCGGAGCTCAGAAGGTCCTTGAAAGCAAGTGGCTCGCCAGGAACAGGCGCTGCTCCCAAACCGCCACCGGGGTCTTTCGCATATCCACGAAATTCGGCCGAAATGGCGCCCTTGACATATTGATAGCCCTTGTCGAGGGCACCCCAGGATCGAAGTGCTTGCAGGAGCATTTCTTGATCTTCCTTGCCGATGCCTTCTTCGAGCTTCCCCTTTTGAGTAGCCTTGGCCAAAAGCTCCGAAACGTGCCCCTGGAAATCGATCTTCACATCACGAATGCGCTGCGGTTTTCCGCCGAAGCCCTTCGTTGAGTGAAGCATTGCGTTGTGATTGATCTGTTGGAACGGCTCCAGTTGCACACCAAGTCGCCGGCAATAAGCCAGCAAACCGTTGTGGTGGTAAGGAATGCGCCACGGTCCGGGATTGATATAGAGCCCTTCGTCGAATTCGCATTTCTGCGTAAAGCCGCCAAGTTCCGTAACCGTGTCGCCGCCGCGTATTGTCCAGTTTCGGCCACCGGCGCGGTTGTTAAATTCCAGAACCTTGACCTTGTAGCCAGCCTGACGCATTTCCAGCGCCGCCAGCATCCCCGCTAGTCCCGCTCCGAGGATCAAAATTGTGGCGCCCTTTGGGTCGCCCTCCAGGTTCACGGGCCCCTTATAACCAGACTCTGCCGCGAGCCCCAGGGTGGTCATCGCCTGGTACATTGCGGCGGTCCCGGCTGTAAGACCAATCATTTGCAATAGCTTGCGCCGGCTCATGCCGACATATGGCTGCTCACTCATCATCTCCCACCTCCTTAAGATGCGGTCAGGTCTCTGGATTGTCTGCTTAGTTCTTGGAAAAAGTTTTCAGATAAGCGATGACGTTAGCGATATCGTCATCCGACTTCAGACCGGCGAATGCCATCTTGGTCTTGGGAACCACGTCTTTGGGCTTGCGCAAATATTTGCTTAATGTGTCATCGTTCCAGACAAGGCCACCGGCTCCTGCCTCTTTCATTGCGTTGGAGTAACTATAGCCGGCATACGTGCCTGCGGTCCGTCCGATAACGCCTTTTAGCGAAGGACCAACCCGATTGGTGTCCTGGTCGGCAACATGGCAAGCCTGGCACTTGTGGAATATCTGTGCACCTTTGTCCGCGTCTTGAGCCCTCGCTCCAAGGACATTAAAGGAAATACAGCTTACTGAAATGAAAGCAGCGATTATCTGCGTTCTTAACATTTACTCCCCCCTCACGTGCCGCCAAATGAAAGTAATTCCAGCATTTGTTAGTGATAACTTACCTTCCCAAGTTTATGGAACAGAAAATTGTTCACAAAATTTGTATATCTTGACATTTTCTCTCATTAAATATTTGAGGGGTTGCAATCCCCCACTGCATTTTGAACTCAACGGATTGTGGAATCTTTGCGATCTCTTCACGTCCAGGTCCGCTTGCGACGCTTTTAAGTGGTGGTGTGCACTGATCAACAAAGCTCTGCTGCCATCTTGGAAGCTAACAATTGGCAATCCATCTGCGGCCACATTTGGCAAAACGCCATCGAGGCACGATCATAGTCGGCGTCTCAATCCTACCGCGACGCACGTATGGCATTCAGGATCATGGCGATGTCGATCACTTCCAGGGGGAACGCGCCTGCTACCGGTGGCAGAAGCCCAAAGGCTGCGATAATCATCGCAACTATCGATAGCCCGAGACCGACCAGGGCTTTGGCAATGACGTGACCCGATGCTTGATCGAGGAACGCAGCGAGGCGAAGCACGTCTTGTGCTTCTCAGCCGTTCGTCACCCTCATGTCGATCACACGCGCTAGGCCGAACGTCAGCGTGCCGGTCTTGTCCAGAACGGCTGTCGTAACCTTGGCCAACGCTTCCATTGCGCCGCCACTCTTGATCAATACGCCGAGATTAGCAGAGCGAGACATACCGGAAATTATGGCAACCGGTAGTGCAAGTATGAGCGGGCAGGGTGTAGCAACGACGAGGACTGCAAGTGCTCGGATGCGATCGCCAGACAGCCACCAGGCGAGCCCGGCGATCAATAGGGTGAGTAGCAGGAACCACACTGCAAAGCGATCTGCAATGCGTACGCTGGGTGCTTTGCTTTCCTGCGCCTGATGGACGAGCCGCACGATATTGGCATAAGTACTCTCAGCAGCCGGTCTGGTCGCGACGAGATCAAAGGCATCGCCTAGATTGGTTGAGCTGCTTAGCGGTGGCACGGTGTTTCCGTGATCAAAGGAAAAAGAAAGCGGCCCGGTAAAGGTTTAAACGTACGACGTCGGACACCTGTGAAATTGGAATGCTCGAGAGCGCTTGACTTCAACGCGCCGAAAAATAGAGAAGTTCCATAATAGAACTTACGCGATTTTTTCTAACATATTGTTTTTATTATCTAATATTATCCTGCGAGCCAACCTTGTGGATCCTACTCAGAATGATGATGCACGTCTGGCTCGCGCGACTTTACCTGTTTCCGCCGGACAGCGATTGCAACAATCAGCTTCTCACGACCGTTGAAAAAGCGCTGGCGGCGATCAGTGAAACGATGACCATGTAGCCAGCCAGAAAAATGGCGAGATCACGCGCTGGGAAAGATGTGCCTATTGGTTTTCGCCAGAGTTCGAACCGTATTTTCTGTTTTAAAACAGCAAGGAAAGCTGCATCGCCCCGATTAAACATAAATTCCGGTCAGGGTCCAGAAACTGCCGACCAGTGAGGCGCTGAAATGGCTGTCGGCCTTGTGTTGCCGGTTGGAAAACGATCCTGCCAGATAGTGCTGAAACTGTGATTTTCCACCGGCAGCGCTCCCCCGACTCATGACACTTGCATTACCGTATCGACTGGTGGAGCAGGGAAATATTTCTGCCATGCCCTTTGGCGGTGTAAAGCGCCTCATCAGCCTGCGCTATCAGTTGCAAGAATGTTTCCTCGCTTGTCACAATATCGGCTGAAGCTCCAACGCTGACCGTTACGGCCATACCATCTCTACCGGCCAAAGGATGACGTATCGACAATGCCTCGACCGCCTGCCGAATTTCCTCTGCAAATGTTCGGATAGATGCGGCGGGAGCCACTCCCGGCCGCAGAATTAAAAATTCCTCTCCTCCAAACCGGCAGGCCAAATCATCATCCGATACGAGCTTTTTCAAAGCATCGGCGACTAGTTTGAGACATTCGTCGCCCGCCAGATGACCGAAACGGTCATTGTATTCCTTGAAATGATCTATATCGAGAAGCAAAACCGTCACCGGAACCCCGGTGCTGTTCGAGGCCGCAGTCAAGCGATGTATTTCGGCATCCAGGCTACGACGGTTGGTCAAACCTGTCAGGGGATCCGACTGTGATACCAGTTCGAGTTCACCATGCTGCTTGAGCAATTGCCCATGCAGGCGGTCCAGATCCTTGTTCTGCAGATAGAGCCGGACCGCTTCAGTAGAGAATCTATAATTTGCGATTAACGTCAGAACGACTGTCGGTACCCCCACAGCCAGATGGAAAAGCACGTAGTCGGTCGTCGCATCTGGCAGAAACCATATAGTTGTATAGACACTCGCCGTTACGACTGCAGACGCTGCCACGCCATATTCCAGGGGTGGTGTCAGAACAATCGTGACCACCATCTGGAAAACGAGTGCTGCATAAAAATAGTTCAGCACGACCGGACTTGCCGTTCCGCCAATTGCCACACACCAGACAACCGTGGCAATACATACTACCAAAACACTGGCGCCTTCTTTCAGACGAATCGAAACAGGTTGCCGATAAAATCGCAGAAGCAATATCGTCAAAGGACCGATAATCGAGAAGCGAAGGATGAACGTCCGCCACGCGATATCCGGCAGAAACCAGGCGTCCACTGCCGTGTAGGAGAAGTAAAACAGCGCAAGAAGCAGCGTGATTGTACGCAGGACTGGCAGACGCGCATCGTGTCTCTCCCTGTCATACTCCGCGCGAATGGTTGCGGGCAGCCGCCTCCGCGATATTTCCTGTATATACTTCATGCCCCAAGACCACCATTAGCGTGATTGCCATGGCCCGATTTCGCGCTCAGTTTACGTGAGCTTTTTTGACAACGATATAGGTTCGCTGATCGTCAAGCACTACTCAGCAGCCACGAGCGCATGACAGTACATCATTGAAATGGGCGATTGAAAGACCGTTTAAAAAAAGCCCGTCTCGGAAAACCGGACGGGCAATGTGGCGTCACGACACGAAAGTGATGAATCTGTCCGACTTTTGAGAACATATGGTGATCATGCAGCAAGGATGGATGTTTCGCGCCGTAACGGCCTGAGATCGAGGCCGTCCGTCGGGGTCCAGATGTAATCGCCGGTGAGACTGACGTGCTGCCACCCGAGCGGGGTGATGTGCTTAATCACGTCGGGCGGCGTGGCGATGCCTACCCGGTTGAGTTCGGCGAAGGCCGGTTCGAGATAGAGCGTGTTCCAGTAGACGATGGCATTAATCAGAAGGTTCAGCCCGGACGCCCGATAGAACTGGCTCTCGAAGGTCCTGTCCCGCAATTCTCCGAGACGATTGAAGAACAGCGCACGGGCCAGGGTGTTCTGGGATTCGCTCTTGTTGAGTCCGGCAGTCGCGTTCCTGCGCATCTCGGGGTTCTGCCACCATTGGGACAGGAAGATGGACCGATTGATACGCCCGAGATCTCGTAGAGCGAGGGCCAGCCCGTTCTGACGCGGGAATGCGGACAGCTTCGCCAGCAGGGTCGACGGGCGAACCTGGCCCGAGCGGATCGTCGTGACGAGGCGCAGGATGTCATTCCAGTTTGCCTTGATTCGCTCGACGTTGATTGATTCGCCAACGAGCGGTGCAAGGTTTTCGGGAGGCGTGTCGCCCGGAAAGAGATAAAGCCTGCGATCCTTGAGACCTCGCAGCCGGGGTACGAGCTGGAAGCCGACCAGATGGCAGAGGGCGAAGCTCATATCGCTGACCCCGCCGGTATCGACATAGTGCGTTTCGATAGCGAGATCACTCCCATGATAAAGCAAGCCGTCGAGGACATAGATGGCCTCGCTTGCATTGGCGTTCATGGCGATAATGTAGAAAGCACCGTACTGATCGGAGGTGAACCTATAGAACTTGGCGCCAGGATTGGGACCATAGCGGGCATTGAGATCGCCGATCGCCTCGGCGTGCCCTCCTGCCGGAAAATACTGGCCGTCAGAGGAAGAGGTTGTTCCGTCGCCCCACAAACTTGCGAGAGGCAATTGCCTCTGGGCGTTGACGAGAATGGCGTGCGCGGCGGTGTAACCTTCCTCCCGGATATGCCAGTCATGCGCCCAGGCAAGCTGGCGCATCGTTATTTCAGGGGAAACATCCGCCATTCTGGTGAGTCCGAGATTGATGCCGTCCGCCAGGATGGCGGTGAGCAGCGCAAGCTTGTTGTCGGCCGTCCGACCGCTGCGCAGATGAGTGAAGGCGTTGGAAAACCCCGTGCGAGCGTCCACCTCCAGCAACAGGTCGGTGATGCGGATCGCAGGCAGGCGCCTTTCCACTTGTCGCTTCATCGATTTGGCGATGTCCGGAAACATGGCCTTGTGCGGCGTGACGCTGAAACCCGCCCCGGTCAATTCGACATCGTCGAGTTCGCCGGCGACCGCCAGACGGGAGAGGTCAGCCAATCCATCGTTCAGAATCTGCCGTTGCTGGCTGAGGTAAGTTTCCACATCGGTATCGACCGCGACCGGAAGCGGGCCTTCCTCATGCATCAGTTCGAATGTCGGCGTGGGAATGAGGAAGCTCTCAAAGGACTGGAAGCGTTTGGCTCCCTCCACCCAGACATCACCTGCATCAAGCCGACGCTTCAATTCGCTGAACAGGCATAGTTCGTAGGCCCTTCGATCGATTTTCCCATCCTGCAGAATGAGCGGCAGCCAGCCTTTCGGCGCGAAGGAGATCGGAGCCGTGTCTGGTATTGCCCTTTTGCCGGTACGATAGAGATCGGCGACCACGGCAAGCGCCCGCAAGAGGTTTGCCGCCACGGCATGACCGCGGAACACGAGCGTCGAAAGGAATTGCGGCGCGAGTTTCCGGATTGTCGGATAGCGCTGAAGCATTTCGACCTTGCCGTCGATGACATCCGGGGCGATCAGCGTGTCGATCGCGGCCACACTGATCGTGAAGGCCGGCCACTGTATGGCGCGTTCTATAGCTTTGGCGATGTCCTCGCCTTTCTCTCTGGCCTCGATGATCGCGTGGCAGACTTTCGAAACATCCTTCAGCGGTTTCTGCACGTCCCGGATTGACCGGGTAACGCGGGCGGCTGCCTGATTGTCGGCCCGCCGCGTCAGGATGCCCATCAGTTTCTTGAACATGTCGATAGTGCAGTCGGTCAGGTGGCGGGAGAGATGTAACGCCGTCGCGGCCAACACGGCGTGTCGGCGTTCGGGGTTGAGATCGCGCAGATGCTGCGCGCTCATCCGCATGCCCTCCGCGGCGAATTCATCAAAGACCTTGGCCGGAATGCGCTCCATCAACATCGTCGGCAGATTCAACGACCGCACAAAGCGAATGCGCTCGGCAATTCTGTCGAGGTTGACGGCGGCTGGTGACAAGGCCGGTGTTCTTGCCCAGGCAAGGACCGTCACGCTCGTCCCATCACGCGGGTCGAGGAGTTCATCCAGTTCGAGCTTCTGTCTCTCCGACAACCCGTCAGCCAAAGCGCGGTGCGCGATACGAACGCCGCGCCGGATCGCCACATGGATGATGGCTTCGAGCGCCGGGCGCGCTGGCAGGAGAATTCGCCGACGTCTCAACTCCTCCACCACCATGTTCGCCAATTTGTCGGCCTGGCGCAACGTTTGGGCGGCAGGTGTCAGCCAGCCGGTTAGTGCCCGCACGTCCGAAGGCGCAAACGGACGCATCTTCATTCGATCGAAAAGCAGAGCGAGGTGCTCGCGTCGTGTCTGCGGACGCTCGAAGTAACCATCGATCTCGCGGTGATCGACGCCGATCTGCCGCGCGAGAAACCGCAGGACGCCAGACGGTAGGACTTCGCCATCCGCAAGCGGTCGGCCCGGATATCTCAATAAGGCCAGAACACAGGTAAGGCCGAGCCGGTTCGGAGCCTTGTTCTGCCGCATGATCAGGTCGAGATCCGCTCGGTCCAGTGTGTAGTGCTTGGCGATCTCCCTTTCATCATCCGGGATGGTTGTCGCCTGTTGCCACCATGCGCTACTTAAAAGAGTTCGTCGTGCCATTGCCAATCCGGACTGTTTTCCTTGCAATCGTCTGCAGGAGCCCGGAATCGGCTATCCGGCCCGTCGGCAGCTCTATGATCTGGCTACCGAAAAGCTCCATCCGATTTCTTGAACCTGGTGAACCTCAGGATCATGGAACCTTGCAGCAACAGTGCTCTATCGAGGCCTCGCAATATGGGTGTGCTTTTCCGCATCCACTACGCATCAGGCAGCGGTTTCAGGGGCTATAGATTCGAAGGTTAAGGCAAGCCTTACGATCAACGGCCAGCAGCCGCGATAATTGACACTTCGAAAGTCGCGCCTCCCGGTAACGAGCTCACCCCGATGGCAGCCCTGCTTGATACGCCGCCTTTGGCATGTTCTTCCAGGAACATTGAAGCAAAATCAGCAACCCGGCTGTGAAGCGTATAGCCTGCGGGTGCGTTGACGTAGACAGTCAGGCTGAGTACAGCGAGTATCTGTTCTCCGCTGACCAGTTGGGTTTTCGCCGCCGTCAGAGCATTTTCCGCCGCGAGTTCGACCGCTATCCGGTATGTTTCAACCGGCGTTTCCGGCACCACTTGCCCCACATGAAGAAGTTTTCCGTTTTCTCTCGGAGTCATTCCCGAGACAAAAATCAGATCACCATGCCGTTTTGCGGGAACGTAGTGTCCCTGTGGTTGAGGCGCACTTCGGTCAGTCATCTGTCCTAACTCCGATAACGGTTCGCCATCTCAACGATGCGCATTCCAGCCTCGACAGTAGCCGAATGATCCTGGGAGAAGTTCAGGCGGACGCTATTGGGGTGAGGCCCGAATTCGGTTCCGGGCGTGACAATGACACTGGCTTGATGCCGAAGTAGCCGGACGAAATCCTGAAGGCTGACCGAGAGCGCGGGGAGTGTCGGAAACAAATAGCTTCCGGCTTGCGGCGTCCGGGTCTCAAGACCACCACTACGGAATACTTTGAGCAGGTCGTCCCTGATCACCTGATGCAGCCGGACGCGCTCATCCATCCATCCCTCCGGCTCATTGAACCAGGTCCTGAATACCGCCTGGTTGTAGCCTGCCGCACGCAGCGAAACGATGGCCTGCAGCTTCTCCATTCTCCCGATGATCGTCGGAGAGCCAAATGCCGCTCCGAGACGATAGCCGCTGAGCGACTCCGTTTTCGACGGCCCCATAATGGTCAGCACTTGTTCCGCCGGTAGATCACGAGCCCGTATGTGAGTGTACGATTCCCCGTCATACCGCAGCCGGGAATAGAGCTGGTCGGCAATGACGATGACGCCGAATTCCCCAGCCAGTTCGACGATCTGGTCGATCTCGGCTTCGGAGTAGACGGCTCCGGTCGGGTTGTTCGGGTTAGAAAACAGGAAAGTCTTGGCCCCAGCCTCGAATGCGGCACGCAGCTGAGAAAGATCCAGGCCAGCCTCAGCCGTCGCGTTCATATAATTCATCGTAACCGGCATCACCTGCCCGCCGAAGAACTGGACCAGTTTGCGATTTGCAAAATAGTCCGGCTGCACGATCGCGACTTTGTCGCCGTCGGCGACAGTTGAGGCAACCGCTAGAAACAAAGCGCCTTGCGTCCCCGGGGTGAGGATAATGCCCTCGTCAGCAGAAACCGGTGCACCGGTGAAAGCTTCGAGCCGCTGCGCCAGTTCGGCGCGGATGTCGGACGAACCGCGATATTCGGTATAGGCCTGACGACCGCCGGCCTCGACCGCCTCCGAAAACTGCCCGAACGAGCCTGGCGTCGGAGTGAAGGCATCGACGTCCCCGTGCGAAAAATCGACCAAGCGGTCAGACATTTTCTCGCCGCGCATCAGGTCGCGAATATTGCCTGTGCTTTGCCTAACTTCCTGCCCCGGCGCATTGTCGGTGGCGAGGGTGGCGAATTTTTCAATGATGGAAACCATTTTAACCTCGTAGATAAAGATTTATCGCGAAAGCGACGATGTATGGTCGGCGTCGAGAGCTTGTTTGAAAACCGCCGGTTCGACGTTGCCGCCTGAAACAATCACGATGACGTTCTTGCCGCGAAGGGACGGCGGATCGTTCAACAGCGCTGCCAGCGCAATGACGCCGCCCGGCTCGGTGACCAACCGCAGTTCCTCGAAAGCATACCGGATCGCGAGCAAGACCTCATGGTCGGACGCGACCAGCACCTTCGACAGGCCTTGGCGGTTGATCGAAAACGGGAGTTCCGCAGGTGTCGGCGCCAGAAGCGCATCGCAGATGGAGCCATTAAGGGCCGGATTCACTTCACGGTTTCTGCTCAACAACGAGCGTCTTGTATCGTCGAAATTCTTCGGTTCGACGGCCCAGATCTCCGCATGAGATTTTGACGCTCTTGCGGCCAGACACGTTCCCGCCGAAAGACCGCCGCCGCCGCAGGGAACCATGATGGCGTCGATCTCGACGTTTCCGGCCTGTTCGAGGGCTTCCGAAGCGACAGTTCCTTGACCCGCGATGATAAATGGGTTGTCGCCAGGCGGTATGATTGCGACTGGTGACTTCTCGGCAATTTCAGCGGCTATCTGCTCGCGCGATTGGGTCTGGCGGTCATAGAGCACGACCGCCGCGCCATTCTCGCGCGCCTTGCTGATTTTGATCGCGGGGGCATCGCTCGGCATCACGATGGTTGCAGCTATGCCGAGCATCCGGCCAACCGTTGCGATCGCCTGGCCATGATTGCCGGTGGAATAGGCAACAACGCCACCCGGATGGGCCGTGCGATCCAGACGGGAAAGGCAGTTATATGCCCCCCTGAACTTGAAAGCACCGGTGCGCTGAAGGTTTTCGCATTTGATGAAGATCCTGGCGCCGGTCACCTTATCGAGCTTTTCGGATCGCAGCAGCGGCGTCCGGACTGCGACTCCATCAAGCGTCCGGCGCGCCTCGAGAATGTCGTCGACTGTGGGAGGAATCAAACCGTTCATATCAGTGTGCCAGAATACGAGAGAGGAAAAGGCGAGCGCGCTCAGAACTCGGAGCGGCAAAGAAGCGTTCGGTTTCTGCTTCCTCGATAATCGACCCTTTATCCATGAAGACCATTCGGTCCGCGGCAGCTTTTGCAAAGCCCATCTCATGGGTGACGACGATCATGGTCATGCCTTCCTGCGCAAGTTCGGTCATGACGGCGAGCACTTCGCCAATCATCTCGGGGTCGAGAGCAGACGTCGGTTCATCGAAGAGCATAGCGATGGGATCCATAGCCAGGGCTCTCACAATGGCGATACGCTGTTGTTGCCCACCGGAAAGCTGGGCGGGATAGGACTGTTGTTTGTCGAGCAATCCGACGCGCTGGAGAAGACCCTGAGCCTTGCTCACTGCTTCGTCGCGGCTTCGTTTGAGAACATGGACCTGCGCGAGGCAAATATTGTCGAGGACCGACAGGTGCGGGTAGAGTTCAAAATGCTGGAAAACCATTCCGACGAGCGCGCGAAGCTTGGCCGCCTCTCTGCCCTTCGTGGCAAGAGCTTGGCCGTCGATCGTCACCCTCCCGGACTGAACGGGCTCGATCCCGTTGATGCATTTCACGAAGGTGCTCTTGCCAGACCCGGACGGCCCGCAGACGACGACAACCTCTCCGCGCTGGACGGTCAGGCTGCAGTCGTTCAAGACCTGCAAATGGCCGTAGCTTTTGGACAGATGTTCAACCCTGATCATTTCACGCGAAGACATTTAGATATCCAGTCGTAGGTGAGAGATCCGCCAAGCCTGCCAATATCTCAGACGGAAGTGCGGTTTGGTTTCAACCGCTCGGCAAGCCCACTGCCAAGCGTACACAGAATGAAGTAGACGATCGCTGCAAACACATACATCTCGACCATGCGGTTCTGCGTATTCGCAACAATGCTTGCTGAGGTCATGAAATCGTGCAGGGAAACGACGTAAACCAGTGACGTATCCTGAAAGAGGATGACGCCTTGGGTTACCATCAGCGGTGCCATCTTTCTCAAGGCCTGGGGCAACACGACCAGTCTGACGGTTTGCAAATAGCTCAAGCCGCTCGCCTTTGCCGCCTGCCATTGCCCGGGGCGGATGCTCTGCATGCCGGCCCTGAGAATTTCCGAATAGTAGGCTCCCTCGAACATGATGAAGGCGATGATGACCGAATGGAGAGCACCGACCGGGCGCCCGACCACAAGCGGAACCAGGAAATAGAACCAGAAGATCACCAGGATCAGCGGGACCGCGCGGAAGCCGTTGACATAAAGTGCGGCAATCGTGCTGACAAAGCGTAGATTCGACAGTCTCAAAATGGCGAGGATGAGACCGAGGATGAGACCACCCGCCATGGCTATTCCCGTCAACATGAAGCTCATAGCCAAGCCACTGGCGAGAGAAGGCAGGGAGTTGACTATGACAGAGAAATCGAATCCCGACATGGTTCAGTTCCTTCAAATGGTTCCAGGTATGGCCGTACGGCGCTCGACCTGGCGCATCAACATCGTGACGATGAGCGCTATCGATATGTATATGACCGTGGCCGCGGTGAAGGTTTCAAATCCTTGATAAGTGAAGCTTTCGATTTGCTGGGTCTGCGCCGTCAGTTCAAACACACCAATGGTCATGGCGATCGACGAGTTCTTAAAGATCGTCAGGAATTCAGACGTCAGAGGCGGCACAATGAGGCGGAAAGCCTGGGGAAGCAGCACGAAGCGATAGGCTTGCGCCGTTGAGAAGCCGGCCGCTTTTGACGCCATGCGTTGACCGGGCGGAAGAGCGAGAATGCCTGCACTGACCTGCACGGCGATGCGGGAAGCGGTAAACAGTCCCAAAGCGAGAATGGCTGTAACAACTTCCGAATGCGGCAGGTCACGTTTCAGCCACGTGCCTATCGCATCCGGAAGCAGTTCCGGAACAACGAAGAACCAGAGGAACATCTGCAGCAAGAGCGGAATATTCCGGAAGAGGCTTATGTAGATGCTCGTAAAGAGCCTGATCCTGGAGTTCCCTGTGCTGTGAAGGACACCGACAACGGTTCCGATCGTGAGCGCTATCGCCAATGAGACGAGCGAGATCACGATTGTCATCAAGGCGCCCCAACCCAGCCACTGCAAGTAGGGGTCCGAGATCAGAACTGACCAGTTCCATGAATAATTCATCCTTGCGTCCCTCTCTGCGCTAATGCGAGTTCAGTTCCAGCGCCTTATTCGGGGATGGCAATGACGTGGAAGATGGTCGCAAGATCTGGCGAAAGCGGGATGCCCATCGGGTCGAACCATTTGGCGTAGAGCTTCTCGAGCTCTCCATCGCGCGACAGACGCGCCAGTGTTGCATTCACGAGGGTAAGGAAGACAGTGCTGTTCTTCTGCACCAGAAAGCCATAGCTGTCGTAAGACAACGGCTTGCCCACGACTTCATATTCCGAAGGATTCGCCGCCTTGTTTCGAAGCCCGAACAGGAGAATGTCATCTGTCGAGAATGCGTCCGCACGCCCCGTTTGCAGCGCAAGAAAGCCCTCGGAATTGTCCTTGACCGGGACGATGCGGATATTGAGCTTGTCCCTCTCGATCAGAGCCTTGATCAAGCGTTCGGGCACGGAGTTGATCGAAAGTGCGATCGACTTGCCGTTGAGGTCGCTGAGTTCCGAGATCCCCGAACCCGTTTTCACCAGGAATCGGGTGTGGGAGATGAAAAACGAGCTGGAAAAATCAACCTGCGACTGTCGGCCGACCGTGTTTACAGCCGACTCGCAAGAGATATCGACAGTCCCATTTGCCACGAGCGGGATTCGGTTTTGAAGGTTGACCGGCACCCACTCGATTTTCAGATCGGGAAGGTTCAGCGCTTTCTTTACTGTCTCGGCCACCTGAATGCAGATATCGGTTGAGTAGCCGGTCGGCTGTCCCTTCTCGTCGAGATACGAGAAAGGAATCGAGGCTTCGCGATAACCAATCGAAAGCGACTTCTTTTCCTTGATGCGGTCGATAATCCCATCGGTCGACTGCGCCAGCGCCCAAGGCGATGCAAGCAGCGATATTGCGAGTGTCGCGATGGTTCCTAAAGCTCGAATTTTCATGTCGTTCCCCTTTTCGTTGTTTCAGCTTCATCAGCCGATTGCTTTAAGCAATTCGGCCAAGCTTTCGACAGTAAGATCGGGCCGCGCTTCAGCGGCTCCCTCGCCAGAAAGACCGAGCAACCGTTGCGGACGGTTAATCCATGCACTTTTCAGACCGAGCTTGTTCGCGGGGGTAATGTCCGCCCGCAGACTCTGGCCGACATGAAGGATGCGCTCGCGCGGGATACCCATGCCTTCCAGCTCGGCAATGGCGGCATTGAAATGTTCCCAACTCGGCTTGTAAGCGCCGACGCGTTCGGCGGTGACGACGATATCGAACTCGATATCCATGTTCTTGCAGGACGAGGCGAGTGAGGCGTTGTCGATGTTTGAGAGAGCGCCGATTCTCGCGCGCGCTTGCAGCGCTTTCAGTCCGGCCGAGGTATCGGAATAGGCAGGCCACTGATGCGGCGTCTTGGAAAACGCTTCCCGGCGCGCAGCATCGACAGCTACACCGAACTCGCCGGAAATACGGTCGAAACAGCGGCGAAGCACCTCCGGATAGAGGTGAGCAGGGCGCTCCTTCTGGATTTCTGCCCTGGCGCGGTCAAATGACATGATCAGGTCTTCACCGCTTGCCTTCACGCCGACCTCGCCGGCCCATTCTGACAAAAATGCAACAATGGAAGGTTCCCAGTCGATAAGGGTCCCATACACATCAAAGGTGACGGCGTCGAAATCGGAGAGTCGCAGCATTAGAAAAACCCACATGGCTGTTGTTAACTAAAATTAGCGATAATCGCTAATATGAGAGATGTCAATCATACAGTTTTCCTTCCGCGCGGAAGTGACGCCTGCGGGAAAGATCAAAACAAGCCATTGAATATCCTTGACTTTATAGATGGTTTGTAGGAAGAAAAGGAAAATCGCGCGATAGCCGTAATCGAAAAATTATCGCTAGTTTATGCACAAGGGATCCATCTCGTGAATTATCCTGACACCACAAAGCAAGGAAATCACAGCAGTAGCCGCTCAGCGGCGGCAGTCGTTATCGATGAATTGCGGGCGGCCATACTGCACAATCGCATCAGTGGCGGCGAACGATTGCGCCAGGATGCGATCGCGACCCAGTATGGCGTCAGTCAGATGATTGTTAGGGAAGCATTCAAGCAACTCACCGCCGAAGGGTTCTTGAAAGCCGAACCGAGACGTGGGGTGAGTGTAGCAATCTTGAGCGCCGAGGAAGCGTGGGAGGTATCGCAACTCCGCGCCCTCATGGAGTGTCAGGCATTGCGGTGGGCCATTCCGAATATGTTGCGAGGCGATTTTGTTCAATGCGAGCAAGTATTGGATGAACTTGATGCATCCGGTTCAGTCGACGGGAAGATCTTGCTCAATGCCCGCTTCCACGCACTCCTGTATGCACCAGCTAAGAGGACGCGAACGCTGGAAATAATAGATAATTTAAGGATGAATTTCGAACGGTATCTAAGGTTCACGTGGGAAGAGACCCATCATCTCGAGCAGTCTCAAGCCGAGCATCGAACAATCTTGGAACTGTGCAAAATGCGCGACACTGAACGGGCGTGCGATGCGCTCCGAAAGCACATTCTTGCAACTGGCGATTTGCTTGTTGACAGCCTGAACGACTCGCAACGCGCTTAGTACATGCTGTTTCAATAGATCCAATACGATGTGTTTATAGATATTGGCCAACGGGCCGTCCGGTGCGTGCCGAGCAATTCACGTTTGGTTTTGCCAGTCCGGAAAACGACCGTTTCGTGGCTTTCACAGATTTTGTCCGTAAACCTTGCCAACCGATGGCAAATCGGACATTGTCCGAATTCAACGGGAAAACGGACAAATCACACCTCATGACCTCTATCGGCTACGCGAGAGTCTCCACCGGAGATCAGGATACGGCGCTGCAACTCGACGCCTTGCGCAAGGCCGGCTGCGAGAAGCTGTTCGAAGACAAGGCGTCAGGCGTGAAGACCGATCGTCCGGGGCTAGCCGAAGCTATTCGCTATGTGCGTGACGGCGATACGCTCACGGTCTGGAAACTCGACCGGCTCGGCCGATCGATGAAGCACCTCATTGAGATCATCTCGGAGTTGGAAGCCAAGGGTGTAGGTTTCCGGTCAATCACCGAGAATATCGACACTACGACATCTGGCGGCCGTCTGGTCTTTCACCTTTTCGGGGCGTTGGCACAGTTTGAGCGCGATCTCATCCGCGAAAGAACCCGCGCCGGTCTGCAAGCGGCAGAGGAACGGGGCCGACGCGGTGGTCGTCAAGCGGTGGTGACTCCGGAGAAGCTAGCAAAAGCCCGCCAGCATCTGGCGGCCGGTCTCAATGTTCGCGAAGCTGCCGCACGCGTGAAAGTCGGTAAGACCGCGCTCTACCAGGCACTCAAAGCCGAGGAACCAGCCGCATCAAAGGTCATTCAGACGTAAGTTCCGCATACGTTCTTAAAAGCCGGACAGACTCACAACTTTCGTGTCATGACGCCAATGTGTGGCTGCGTTGCTCCTGATAGCGAACGACGAGCCGCTCGGCTCTGAACGGCTTTACCACGCCCTGAAAGGGGATTGGGCCGACCATCGCGAATGTCGTATCAGCGGCGATTTCCTCTTGGTATATCACGTCAAAGGCAACAGCGTGATTTTCGTGCGCGCTGGCACCCCACACCGAACTGTTTGAGTGATTGAGGCTTCCTCTAGTACTCAAAGCCTCATCGCCTCAAGCCTGCCCCGGCCGTCCCTTTGGCCACCTGTGACAAGAGCGGGACGGCCGGAGGCTAGCTGTTGTTCACTGTGCAGGCGCTGACACGGTAATCGTACACCTCTGATCTTTCTTTGCGTTGACAGCTGCCCGGGAGCACACATCAAGCGCCTGCCGGTTGGCTTGTACAAGTTCACTCGCTTCGACAATGCTACGCCACCCTTCGGGACTTGCCGATTCCATGAGGGCTATCCCGGCTTTCCAACGGTCATTGTTCATGACCACGGAGGCAACGGCCATATCAACCGTTCCAGACAGTAAACGTGGCACAAATAACATTGCCAGGACACCAGTGATGATACCGAACCCCACCGCGCCAAAGACCCACTTGTTTTGATTATCGCGCACGCGCGCGCCCGAGACGCGTGCTGAAAGATTACGACTGACGCGTTCAAGGTCGAAGGCATGTCGTTCGAGCTGCTGCGCGGCGTTCCTTACCAGAGCCTCGCCGCTGCGTTCGAGAACCCCTGCATAGTGCTGCGCGCCCTGTCGAAGAATGGGTGACTGCTCGACGCCGTGCAAACGCTCTGCAATATTGTCGAGCGCCTGTACAAGTTGTGCGAGCTGGGGCTTGTAATCGGCTTGAGGCTCGATCTTCTCGAGCTGGTCGAAAGCAGCTTCGATGCCGCGACGCATCACGGTCATTTCCGCCCCAATTTGTGCACCCTGCGTTTCGATCGTGCGTCGAAGCGCATCGAAGGCTGCCGCCGGATCGCCTGAATCTTCTTCACGCGTCGCGAGCCCAATGCCGTCTCTGTTGTCGTCGAGTTCCGTCATGTTCTCCCTGCCTTACATTTCTATGCCAGAGCCCCGATCAATCTGCTGGCCGCGTGTTACCTGCCTCTGCAGCAGACGGGCAATGCTTTGATCGCGATCAAGCTCCTGCCCGATTCCAAGCTCCTTGCTGCGATGACGCACGATGGATTCCGCCTGAGGATCGCGTTCAAGGTTCTTGGCGAGGCTGCTCATCTGGCTTTCGACCTTGCCCCGCGCCTCGTCGTGCTGCCAGCCGCGAAGCGTCTGGTGCTGACCGTCCAGCTCCTGCCAGCGGTTCACGAACCGCTCGGCCCTGACATTGGGGTCTTGCAGGGCGGCGTTTTCACGCTTCATGCCCTTGATGACATGGGCGACACGCTCCCGACCGGTAAGCTCGGTAATGGCGCGCGCCGTCTGCGGATCATGTTGCAGTGTCGAAACCATCAATTCTTCTGTCCCCGCGCGCACCTGGTCGAGCTGCTGGCCGGCCGCGTGCATCTCCTGCCGCTGCATGTCAAGAACCGGCAGGCCATCACGTTGGTGCTGATCGAGCGACTGATATGCCCGCACATAGCGGTCAACGGCTGCCTCAAGCGGCGACTGACGTCGCGACCGCTCGGCCAATCTGTCAGTATCGGGACGGTCTTGTACTGGCACCGACTGCAAGCTCTTCTCCCTTCCCGGCAGTTCTTCCCGCTGCTTGGACGGCCCAGAACGCGCATTGAGCCTGAGGTCAGAGAACATACCACCGCGCTGTTTCTCGGCTTGCTGCGGCCGTTTCTGCTCGACCGGCGAGCCACTCTCACCGGTGCGATCCTGCTGCAACCGCTCGGCCGCCGCGCCGCGCCCGAGTTTCAGGCCCTCGAACGAATTGCGGCGCTGTTGTCGATCACCGACGTTATCCGCGGCCGTTGATTCCCGCTCCGCACGTAGCCCGGCGCGCTCCGCCGGGATCTCTATCTCGCTTACGATCCCCATTTGCTCTGCGATCCCCCGCCGCTCGGCAAATTGGCGCGCGGCAAAGTCGCGGGTATAGTCGAGTGTCGTTTCCTTCACGCCCTCCCGTGACAGCTGATTTTTAAGCTGCTCATAAGCAAGATCGCCCGCATCTTGAACCTTCCAAGCGTTCCGATGCGTCTCCGTTCCGTCTGGAAGGCGAACCGGCTCCGAACCGACATGTTGCAGACCGATCCTGTCCCCAATCTGCGGTGCCTGTTTCGAAGCCTTCATGGCGCGCTCAAGATCTACGCCCCATAGCGTACGCTGCTCACCTTTATCGTTTTCAAGTGTCACGAAATAGCTCTGACTATTGCCTTCCTTGTGGTTGAACGGTGCGCGCCCTTGGTCGACCAGACGACCCGCAGCCAACGTTTGACTTACCTGTCGGCCAGGTTCCGATTTGCTGAACTCGTCCAGGCTCCCGTAGAGCTGCACTCCGTCGCGATGCCGGGTCATAGCGACGTAGGTTAGATGCCGGTCCATCGTTCTCGACGCCAGCACATAGGCACGATCCACGGTTGCGCCCTGATTTTTGTGAATTGTCGTCGCATAGCCGTGGTCGACCGCCTGATAGTCGTCCATCGGCACGCTGACGCTGCGCCCTTCCGCACCGCTCGGCCCGTCAAGCTGCGCGACGATCCTGGGGCCAACACCCGGTTGGCCGACCTCGACATGCTCGACGGTGCCCAACATCCCGTTTTTCACGCCAATATCCCGATTGTTCTCAAGAAATACGATTCGGTCGCCCGGGGCGAACTCGCGTTTGCCGTCGTTGGTCTGGAAGACCAGCCCCTCCCCGAGGGCGCCACGCGCCAGCTCGCCCTCGGACAGCCCCCGGCTGTCGCCGGGCACGTTGTCCCGGGCCCGTAGCTCAGCTCTGATCGCGTCATTGATGGCGCGAACATCGGCCCGGCGATACGCCATCGCAATCCGGGTGCCGTCCGGACGCACTTGCGCGTCGGCAAGGTAATCACGCACGATCTGACCGCGCGCATCCTCGCCCGTCTCGGCAAAGCTGATATTGCCGCGATCCCGATAGGCGCTCAGACCCTCAGCCGTTCGGTGCGTGGCGAAGGCAACCGACGCGTCCCGCTGCCAGTCAATACGCTGCCTGCGTATCTGGGAAAGCTCGGCATGACCGATTTCCTCGGTGATCGCCCGGAATGGTGCGCCGGCCCCGATTGCCTGTAGCTGCTCATGATCGCCGACAAGGACGATCTTCGCACCGCGCGCCTCGGCCTCGCCAACGAACCAGGCGAGCTGTCGACTTCCCACCATTCCTGCCTCATCGATCACAAACACGTCGCCGCGATTGAGCGTGCTACGGTCGTTCTGCCAACTCATGTCCCACGACGCCAGGGTGCGGCTCTGAATACCAGAACTCTCCTCCAAGCCCTCCGCTGCCTTGCCCGACAAGGCCGCACCGTGAACCCTATAGCCTTCGGCCTCCCATGCCTCACGAGCCGCCGCTAGCATCGTGCTCTTGCCAGCACCCGCATAACCGACAACCGCAGCAATGCGCTCCCGCCCAGTGATATGCTCAATCGCCCGCCGCTGTTCATCGGAAAGACGCGCCGCGTTGATAAGCCGATCGCGCTCTCCGCGATCTAACTCACCCAGCTCGACCTTGTCAGCGGTATCGCTGGAAACGCTTGTTCGGATCGCAGCATCCTGACGCCCGATCGCTTGTTCGACATGCTTGCGATCGACACCATGATGATCGCTCAGCCCGTGGCTGTGCGACGCGTGCATCCGCTGCGCGCATTCGATCATACCGGATTCGATCTCGACCATTCCGCGCGTCGAATAACGCGCTAACTCGAGTTCACCCGTCACCGGATCATGGCTTTCCGCCTGTAGTTCAACAAGGGCCGATGACGCCATCACCTTGGCAAAAGCGCTCTGGAACTCTCCAATGTCATCGTTGATGTAGCGATGCAGCGCTCGCGCAACGTCACGCCGGTCAAAGACGCTTTTCTCTCCCGTGATGATTTCAAGAACCTGTTCCGGCTTCTCGCGGATCAGCTCCGAATTGCGCCGCGCAGTATCTTCATCCAGCCGCGACCGCGACACGACGAGACCACGCCGCTCCATCTGCGTCGCATGAACCCCCATATGCTCCGTCGGCGCAATCTCAAGACCCCGCTCCAGATGCGAACGATGATCAATGCGAATATCATGTCCGGCCCGCGCAAGGCTTTCATTCGCAATCCCCTCCCATCGCATGCGAAGATCACGAAGCTGCATATCCGTGGTTGGCTGATCCGCAGACAGAAGCCATTTGTTTTCACGCTCGAGAAGGTTCTTGTCAGCGAGACCATCCCCTCTCACCTGCCGTGTTGTCATCATTATATGCGCATGGTGGTTTCGAATGTCGCTGTCGTCTTGCGGCGCATGAATGGCGAAGTCGATTGCTGTACCATAACGATCGGCAAGCTCATGGGCGAAGATCCGCGTTGCCTCAAGCCGTTGATCCGCAGTCAGTTCATGCGGCAATGCAATTTCAAACTCGCGTGCGACACGTGCATCCTTGCGCTTTTCGCAAAGCTCGGCTGCATTCCATAAGGCTGAACGATCCCGCGCCCATTCCGCATCGACACCTTCCGGTAAGACGATCTCGGCATGTTCCACGCCGCTTTTGTTGGTGTAATCATGCGTAATTCCATCACGCTCATTCGTCAGCTTTGACGCCGAGCGATAGGCGCTGGCAGCAACAGCACTTCGTCCCCTGGATCGGGAAATCGGCTTCATACTCAGATGATAGATCGCCACACAACTATCCTCAGCCCCAAACAAATAAATCTGTCCATGAAATGAGCTTAAACCGCTCTGAGTTGCGAAGCAACTCGTAAATGCGCCCTTAATTTTTCATTCGCTTTGCTCTCTCAACTCTCGGTGATAACCTGCAGCAGCATCGATGCTTTAAAACTGAAGTTAATCCTGGCTGCAATGACCGAAGTTTTGGATTGGCGATGAAGCAGGGTGAACGTCGCTGCTCAGATCAAAACCTCGCAACAATGAGGGCGGTTTTAAATGACCGAATACACCAATGAGAGATCCACATTCAAACGGCTGAGGGACGTGTATCTGTGAGCTCGGATATCCCAGCTGGATGCACGCAGGCGGTTGACAACGTTATGGCGACAGTTTTCAAAGTAATAATGAGATTCTCAGGATCATCTTTCTGGCGACCAGTACACGGCATGAAATGCCGCCACAGCCGATGATCCACACTTTCTGCCGTAAGTTCGTAGCCATTGCCGCTACATGAAGTTGGCGAAAGCCGTAGTAAGGGAAACTATTCCAAGCTCAATGAGATTCTAAGGGAGTAGAAGTGTGGCACGCAAATCCATCGAAGAACGTCTGGCCCAGCTGGATGCGCAGCGTTCCGCTTTGAAAGCCAGACTATCGAAACAGGAGCGCGCCAACGATACACGCCGAAAGGTGCTGCTTGGCGCGCTAGTGCTGCATCGCGTTGAAAGCGGAAACGATGAGGAACTTTCCCAACGCCTGAAAGAATGGCTGAAGAATGAGCTGCCCGTGTTTCTGACGCGCGAAGCCGACAGGGTACTGTTTGCTGATCTGATCGGGAAAACGTCCAACCGTGCAAGCAACGAAGGAGCGGGTTAATGAATCAGGCGACACTTGCATGCGCAGCGTTCAGGAACATGCTGCGTGCTGCTGCGCGAGATCCGCTGTGGGCATTGGTTTCCCTTCTTTCTGTTCCATTCCGTTTTGGAAGAACGATCTTTCAGGTAGGCATCTTCTATTTCGTTGTCGTTTTTGTGTTCGCTTTCATCCTGGAATATGCGATGCGTTCTCTCAATATCGACCGCGGTGATACGCTCTGGTATGTGGGAAATACTGCCTTTACAGCATTCGTACTTCTCCTCTTGTTCCGCCTCATCACCAATCCGCTAATTAATCATTTCGGGGATCCTGACGGCGAAACCCACGGGTCTGCCCGCTTCGCCACCGATAAGGAAACCGCTGCCCGCACCCGCACCGATTCCGGTCTGCTCATCGGCCGCGACCCGAAGTCCGCAAAACTGCTTCGCTATGAAGGCCCGGCCCATCTGCTCACAATGGCACCGACGCGTACCGGTAAGGGCGTGGGAACAATTATCCCGAACCTGCTCATCACCGATCGATCTGTAATCTGTATCGATCCAAAGGGCGAAAACGCCAAGGTCACCGTCCGCGCCCGACAGCAATTTGGCCCCGTTCATGTCCTCGATCCCTTCGGTGTTACCGGTCAGCCCTCCGCTGCCTTCAATCCACTCGACAATCTCGATCCCACAGGGCTCGATGTCGCAGAAGATGCAACCACGCTAGCCGACGCCATCGTATTCGATGAACCGGGCATGAGTGGGGATGCGCACTGGAATGAGGAAGCGAAAGCACTCATTGCCGGTTTGATCCTTCATATTGTCGCCAGCGAGCCGCGCGACAGGCGAAACCTCGCCACCCTGCGAGACTATCTCACCCTCCCCCCTGAAGCTTTCGTAGCCCTCCTGAAAGAAATGCAGGCCTCAACAGCGTCAGCTGGTTTGATTGCCCGCGCCGCAAACCGCCATTTTGGTAAATCCGATCGGGAAGGTGCTGGCGTACTTTCCGCCGCGCAGCGTCATACCCATTTTCTCGACAGTCCACGCATGGCTACGATCCTCGCCAGATCTGATTTTCGCTTTGCTGATCTCAAGCACCGCAATATCTCGGTGTTTCTCGTCCTTCCCCCCGATCGGCTCGCCACCTACTCTCGCTGGCTGCGCTTGCTCGTCGCGCAAAGCCTGACCGACATGGCCCGGGATCAAGCCAAACCGGTTACCCCGGTTCTCTATCTGTTGGATGAGTTCGCAGCCCTTGGCCACCTGGCACCGGTGGAACGCGCAATGGGGCTTATGGCAGGCTACGGTGTCCAGCTCTGGCCCATCCTGCAGGACATTCACCAGCTTCGCGCCACCTACGGAAAGCGCGCTGGCACCTTTCTATCGAATGCTGGCGTCCTGCAAGTCTTCGGTGTCAACGATCACGACAGCGCCCAATTCGTCTCCGATTTGCTCGGACAGGAAACCGTGGTTTTCCAGACCATGAGCCGGGCACTCGATTCACAACAGTCTGGTATTTCTCACGCCCAACACCATACAGCGCGTGCCTTGCTCACCCCCGATGAGGTCCGCAATCTTCAGCCACATCTCGAACTGCTCTTCCTCGCAGGCCAACGGCCGATCGTCGCCAACAAGATCGCATATTATGCCGATGCTGAATTCAGAGGACTGTATGACGGTCACTGAGCGGTTCACGACCCCTTGGACGAGAGGCGCGCAGCGAGAGTTAAAAGCATGATTATTTTGACTAAATCATTATCGGCAAAAAGGTCGATCCATTTAACGCTGTGATAACAGGAGGAACATATGTTTCGCTATTTAGCACGCAGACATGATCGCAAGCACATTATAAAATCATTACAACGTCAAAAGCTCATCGAACACAGGTCTATAAAGTTTAAGTATGATAGCTCATTGACATTCGCAGTTCACAAGAAAGAAGCAAAAAGCGTCGACAGCATAGAGTTAGAGCTCGATGAAAATTTCAACGCGCAGGCATTTTTCTCTCCTATTTTGCCGCCTGAACCACTAAGCGAAAGCACAGACCAGGTTGTTTTCCAATCTGACATCACGACTGAAGAGGAAGAGAATAATATATTTGAATGCGAGATAACTGACAGCGGAACGAAAGAACACGCTATCGTTGTCTTTCATCATTGGTACGCACGCAATCGTTATTCCGCATTCGCAAAATTTTTCGCAGCCAGGGGTATCACCGTTGTCGAGGCTACCCTTCCGTATCACTTCAGGCGTGGTTCTGACGACTTCTCCGAAGAAAAGCTTTTGAATGCCGATATAAACCTTACCATCCGTTCGATGCGCCAGGCGGTTCTGGATGGCCGCAAACTTGTACGTTGGCTCGGTAAGCAGGGATACTATAAAATCTCCGTGGTAGGGATGTGTATAGGTGGCTTGGTTGCAGGTCTCATCGCTGCGCACGAAGAAAAAGTGCGTAAGGCAGTCCTGATGGTATCGCCAGCTAAACCCGCCGAACTGGTATGGACTGCGGAAACTTTAAGAGGGCTGCGTAGCCGTATCGAGCCAGCAATGTCTTTAGACGAATTGAAAAGCGCTTGGGGTCTAATCGATCTTGAAAATCATCTTTCAAGGCTAACACGACCTCACCTGAATATAATGTTTGTGTTAGGAAAAGACGATACGATCGTATGTCCAAATCTTTCGGATCGGGTAGTTGATGTGTTAGAAAAAGGTGCTCGTAGACCTGAAGTTTTACGTCTGAATTGCGGCCATTCGTCCGTCGGAATCTTTCCTTTTAATTTAATCGCGGCCCATAGGGTACTGCGATTTTTGAAAGATTGGCCAACTTTAGCTGAGTTGTGGGATGTTCGGAACTTCCGCTACGACTTTAGCGAATTGCCTAGCCGTCGTCAGCGCACCAAGATACGAAGATTCATGAACTTCTCGCAATAATATGGACACGGTGTCCAGCCCAATCTGCTTGAAAAATGTAGGCTTCGCTCACGCGGGTCAGCGAACCGCAGAATATCACGATTGTCGGGTGGTTTGGATGGAACTTGCACACGACGGTAAACGTCAGTTTGAACACTGAACCGTCTACACCTGTTTTCGCATTAGAGGCGGAAAAGACGTCGCTCCCGGCCATGAAGATTGATATGAAAAGAAGAATAAATCACTTTTCTGAAATGCTATTATAACGGAGCATCTCTTAGCGATCACCGTGATGGCGCTGAAAACGAGGGAGTTGAAAGTGAAAAGTGAGTCACTAGATTACTCAAACGAGCATTCCTTGGAAAAAACCAATGATCCTGAAATCGATAAGCCAATCTTTAGGCGTCCTGGTTTTAACGGGATAAGTACGTTTGAAGAAATCGATCATCGGCTTGCGAAGTACCTCCGCGAAGCGCGTGAACAGGCGCGCCTCAAACAAGCCGACTTTGCCCCTCTAATAGGGCTTTCGACACCGGTTTATGGCCGATATGAACGGGCATTTTCAAAGCTTCATGTCACTCGCATGATTCATATCTGCGAAGTGCTCGGCGTTATACCCATCGATATGCTTTATGAAGCAGCGCCTCATTTGTGGGGCAATAGTGAGGAGGAAGCCAAAGAACGCGTGGAACTTGCGAAACTCTTGGCAAATCTTCCGCATAGCTTGCTGCGTGATCTGCTCCCCGTGGTTAGAACACTCTCCAACCTGCAGAGCCAGGTCGATGCCAAACTCATAACCTGAATTCAACGCCATCGCAGTCGAGATTGCCCGTTCCATGGAACAACGTAACAGCCGTCACAACTTCATGTATTTTATTCGAACCAACTACCGCTGACGGCAGCATAGCCGCTTACCACTTCAGTTTTCAGAATTGCGGGGGACGGCAACTGCCTAAATCGCTGGGGCGTCTGGCCGGTTTGAATGTCGGATGTTATGGTTCTACGATTAAAGTGACGAACAACTTATCAAAAATATCGGTCAAGCTTGATAACCTCGTCAAGTTTAAGGCTGGGGCGTCGGTCTCGAGATTGAGGTGGACTGCCCTGTCGTAAACAGCGACGCATTCCTTGTTTGTAATGCGAGACATATAAATGATGCCGTCGAATTCGGTTTGGTCGTAGATTTCCTGACTTAATCGTCTACCTGCGGCTTGAGCCTTTGCGCGTACGGTATCGGTCGATATTCCAAGCAGGCTGGCGCCCTCATAGCGCAAGTCGAGCAAAAATAGCGGCTTCGGATTACGGATCACAGCAATTGAATAGCGATTGTCATTAAGCATGGAATAAGGACCCCATTTGAGGGGTTATCGGCATCCAAACGGGGCTCTGACGCAATCTCGATGACATCAGGGCGCTCCGACAATGCGTGCCTCGAGCAGATCGAGCTTTCCGCGACCGTACATTTGCCGTTTGATGAGCTTGAGCTTTGTGATCTGGCCCTCTGTTTGGCCGTTCGACCACTGTGAGGTTATCGCATTCTGGACCGCTGCCTTGTCTCGGATGACGCCGTTGGCGAATGAGGCGACCAAGCTTTTCGCCGCTCGGTCAATCCAGGCTTCCAGATCAACTGAGGACTTTTGACGCAACATTTCGTGGAAGTTCTCGACGACATCCCTGGCCTCGACAAGGTCCGGCAGCCTCTCTTCGATGGCGGCAACCGTCATCGTTTGAGCCTTGGTCAAGTTGTTCCGCTCGAGGGTCATCAGGCGAACGACGGTGCGTGCGGCCGGCGCATGTCCGAGTCCATTCTCGGCCTTTTCGGCACGCCTTCGCCGCGCTGCCCATTCGGTGACAACACGCAGACTGCCGCCAAAGCCAACCACTCGAAGCTGCCGCCACAGTTCAGCGCCGTTTCGCAAACCGGCGTCCCACTGCGTTTCAAGCCACGGCAGATGCGGTTCGAGAGAGGTTTGACGGACCCTGAAGATGTCGGTCCGTTGACCACGAACGACGCTGCGGACCAGCTTTCGGCTATGCCCGGTTCGGCGCACGATTTCCTTGATCGATAGGCCCTCGCTGACGAGACCGCGGATGGCGGCATTTGCCTCTTCGCGCCGCAGATATCCCTCGTATTGCAGCCGCTCGGCGGCAGTCAGCAGCTTTGGATTGACCGTTGCAGTGCCAATTGCCATGCGGACCTGCCGCATCGATTGGCGAACGGCGTCGAGAAAGGCGTGACTGGCGTTTTCCATCAGATGCCAGCGGTCGGCGACCTGTTCGGCATGTGGCAGAGCTTGTGCAGCGGCCTTCGCATACCCGCCGCCGCGGTCTCGCGCGATGATCGCGATCTGGCGCTGCTGGACCAGCCAGGCCACGGCGGTCGCCTGTTCCCTGTCGGGCAACAATGCAATTGCCCTTCGGCGTTCAAGATCGCAAATGATGGTGCCGTATCGATGATTACGTCGCCAGGCCCAGTCATCGATACCGATGACGTTCGGTGGCGTTGGCGGCGGGCGATCATACCGGCGAACGGTTCGCAGCAGCGTATCATTGCTCACCGGGAATCCGAGACGATCTGCAAATCGGGCCGCAGGGCGACCACCCAATGCGAGAGCCAGATGGCGAACCAGACAGTCCAGGCGTGCTGTCCGGCGAGCCATGGGGCGAATTACATCGTCGCCGAAGCGCTCGGCGAAAATCTTTCGACGGCAATGCGCGGCAGTACAGACGAAACGCCGAACGGTCAGGTGCAATTCAATCCGTCGCCCCGAACATGGCAAATCACCAATCGACCGAGGATAGCGACTATGAACGCGACGGGACACCGTGCCGCATTCGGGACATCTGCAATCTGCAGACTGGCCATATACGGCGACCACGATCGCGTCGTGGCCATGATGGACTGCCTCCACGCTCAACTCGGCGGGGACCAGATCAGAAAGCCGAAATCGGGTTCGCATGGCGCTGATTCTCCTTTGAAACCAGGCCAATTGAACCCAAAACATCATCGAGATTGAGTCAGAGCCCTTTTTGGACGCCGATAAGGGGTTCCGTTTAAACGCCGATTGACACTGGGCTCGTATCGGCTGGGCTTTGTACACCAGACGTTGCATCCGCCCCGGTGTCGTTGTTGCGCGATCGCCAGTTCTTCAGCCCCGCGACGAGGCGCTCACTCCATGATTTCATTGTCAATCAACCTCCCCGTTCGCGCCAAAACCGACTTGGTGTTGCCTGCTTCCCGACACGCGACAGCCTTGGCGACGATAAACCGGACACTCCCAAATGACCAGAACACGCGGTTGGTATTGCTTCATGCCAGTTTCAGCCAGGTCGTCGTCGGGCCAATGAACATGCAGGCCTGAATAAAACGGACCTATCTACTGTGGGTGGTCCGCAGATCGGCTCGTCTGAGCAGCGCGAACAAGGCGTCATTTTCTGCGCGCAGTTTCGCAAGCAGTTCGCGCTTGAGAGACGCATTCTCGCTTTCGAGGGACAGTAGTTCGGACGGGCTGTCTGTCTCTGCGACCGGAGGTCTCGCAGTTTTCTCTTTCTTTCGAGCAACCTTCTTCACGCTGCGCCGAACAGAGCGATTTTTCTTTCTGACAACAATTTCTTCGGCAATTTCTGGCTTTTGGACCGCAATGGGCGCTATTGGCTCTTTTTCTGGCTCTACCGCATCAATGACAGAAAGCTCTCGCTCGTCCGCAACGGTTTCAGCAGTAGCCGCGATCAGCGGCAGGAATTCCAGGTCGGCTGTCTCAGCCTTGTCGTGCATTGGTTCGGGGGATTGAGCTCCTGCCTGAACATCTATCGGAGATTGCGACGTATCCGCTTCAACTTCCCGGGCGATCGACTTCAAATCCAGATTTCCCCACAAGGATGCATTCCCCCTGCGGGCACGCTTGTTCTTATATTCGACGATAACATTGCGAACTGGATTCTTCATCCGTGAATGGCTTTCAAATGAAATATGACAGAAGGGGGTGAGAAGAGCGCTTGACTCTACCTATCGATTTCCAGCCTGTTTTTCAATGTTCAGCACTGCATTCAATTGTGACAACAGCCTCTCGGAAAAATCTCTTTCGTAAGTTCACCATGAACTACACGACTTTACTTCCACATTAAGCGTTGATCTGTCTGTCCCCGAAATAAGTAACTGCCCGTCCACCAACACAGGAGAAACTCAACATGGCTGATGAAATAATTACCGATGCAAAACCTGCTGCAACTGCAATCAATGCTGCTGAACCTGTCGGTGACATGCCAAAAACACGCGCTCCCCGGAAAAAGGCTGCGCCAAAACAAGCAAAGACTAGCGCTGTTTCTCCTTCAACGGCGACAAAGGTCGGCACCAAACCTGCCAAAGCACCTAAAGCTGCCGCGAAGGCTAAATCCGTTGTAACACAGCCAACAAAACGCAGGGTCAAGAGATATAGTCCCGAGCAGCGTGCCGCCATTCTCGCTTCTATCGAAAAAGCAACAAAAGGGGGAAAGGTCACTCTGAAAGCTGCATTGCAGCAAGCGGAAGTCAGTGAACAGACTTATTACAATTGGAAGAACGCCGCAGAAAAGGCAGCACCCACAGCGGCAAGGGCGCCTTCAGGTGATGACCTGAAGACTCTGGTGACGCTCGAAGCTGAAAATCTAAAACTGCGCAAGGAACTGGCCAGTAAGCTACGAGCAGAAAACGCCGAACTGCGCAAGCGTCTCGGTAAGGCTTAAGATCGGCCGCAGCACCGGGCGTCTGCGCCAACCCGTCCATTTTTCTGGTCGACAGTTGGCACTCGAAGGCACATACCCCGCAATTCCAGTCCTGCGGGTTGCCCTTCGCTCCCCCAAAAACAAAACACCCGCCGCTGGAGGAGCGACGGGTGTTTATGAGGAAGACCAGACCTTGGGAGGAGGATGTCTGGTCTTAGATCGCCGAGGAATTGGGAGGAACGGCCTCAGCGATAATCAAAATTTGTTAGCGACCTGAAGCCTGACGAGCTAAGAACGGGATTTCCGAAGCCATGATGCCCAGATCATTCAGTTCACGAGCATTCAGGCGGCTCAGTTCGTTTACAGTGTTACGATAACGGCGCCAGTTGCTGTACGAGCGGATCAGGTTCATTTCTCTCTCCTCAAAAATTCTCTCTTTGTTGCAAACAGCATATAGGTCCGCGTGATCTCAGACAGAAGGGCCAGTTTCGCATAGCTGACATGCCAATAAGATGGGGTAACGGCGTAAATCGCGTTATGATCGCAGCTACGCCGAGCGAGAGTTCTCGGTTTGTGTTCACTCCAATTTCTTGCCTAGAGAAGCGTCCGCAAACGAATATTTAACCATAATCCGGCGAATACTTATCGGGTCCAATCAGGCTTACGGTATGTCGCACTTCGCACTTTTATCTAAATTCACGTTGAGGATTGTTGTAATTTCCGGCGTGCTTGTCAGTTCGGGCAACGCAGCGACGCTATTTTTTGAACATGGGATAGTGCGGCAATCTTTCGACCAGCACCGACGCCATTTTATGCCGTCTTCCTCAATTGACCGCTCGATCAATGGACTGCTTTTGCAGGTAAAAGATATCCGACCGCCCGCATTAGTGGGGTCAACTGCACCGATCAAAGCCGAACTGGACCAGATGACCACTGGCAGCATCAATCGCACACAACCAACTCGTCAGGAAACTTCATCGACTTATGTTCCAACCGCCGACGACATGGCACCCGCGATAGAAATGCCAAGAGGCGTTGATTCCAAAGAACAGATTGCAGCCTATCAGATCATGTTGAACAGGGCTGGCGCGTCGCCCGGCGCAATCGATGGGCGTTCCGGCAGCAATGTCGACAAGGCTGCTGCGGCTTTTGGCGAAATCACGGGTAGATTTATCAATCCAGCCGATCCCGCAGCGGTTCAGACCGAACTGGAGAATACCGGCGGACCAGCTTTCAAGGATTACCTCATCACAAATGAAGATGTTGGCAGGCAGTTTGTTGCAGAAATCCCCGCTGACTACGCTTTGAAAGCCCAATTGCCAGCAATGGCTTATACCTCAGTCACGGAAATGCTTGCCGAGCGGTTTCAAATCGATGAGGGTTTCCTCAAAGAGATCAATCCAGGGGTGAATTTCAATCAACCAGGCTCGATCATCAAAGTTCCCAATCTCGGCAAAGCCAAACGCACGCCGATTGCCCATATCATAGCAGATAAAGGTCGCAAACAGGTTCGGGGCTATGGTTCAGATGGAAAGCTGAAGGTAGCCTACCCGTCAACGATCGGCTCTTCGGACACTCCTTCTCCTTCGGGCACGGTTCAGGTCAAACGAATAGCGATCAATCCCAATTATACATACAATCCCAGGATCAACTTCAAACAGGGAGCCAATGAAGGCGTTCTGACCATTCCGCCTGGGCCAAACGGTCCCGTCGGTACGGTATGGATTGCGCTTTCCAAACCCACTTACGGTATTCATGGCACGCCTGACCCTTCACGCATCGGCAAAACATCGAGCCATGGCTGCGTGCGTCTTACAAACTGGGATGCAGAAGAACTCGCAAGAATCGTCAAATCCGGCGTCCTGGTGGTGTTCACGGAATAAACGATCATAAATTGGCCCGCCCGTCTGATTGCTTTTTCGCAATCAGGCAATCGCTTCTAGCCCTTTTTTCTGAACAACCGTCAATAACCGTAGTGCCGGCCCTCCGGGCTTCTTCACTCCACGCTCCCAATCTGACACCAGACCCTTGCTCACATTGAGATAACGAGCAAAGACGGGCTGCGATATATGTTCACGCTCCCGGATGGAGCGGATCTCTTCCGGGGTAAGCGGCTCAATCGCGGTCAGGCAGACATCATCAAATTCTCGCATAGTCTGCTTGTCGATCGCGCCGACTTCAAACAGGCCCTCCATAGTTTCGTGGATGGCCGCCATTGCTTCGCTCTTATATTTCTTCACCATCGTCAACCTCCGAAAAACGTCCTCTCTCGATCAGCAGCTCCATTTGCTCTTTTGATAACGCAAGAAGTTCCTTTGCCATCTTCTTGAATTGAACTTCTTCATCGTCATCAATGTTGGCCTGCTCATTCTTTGCAAAGCCGAACACGAAAAATGCCCGCCGCTCCTACCTATATAGAATGATCGTGCGAAACCCACCCGACTTTCCCTGTCCTGCCCGGGCGACTCGTTGCTTAATGACACCGCCACCAAGATCGGCGTCTATCTGACCGCGCTCGGCACGACGCACCGCTTCTATCAAGGCGACGTCCGTAATCCTCTGCTTTCGAGCAAACCGCTCGAACCAGGCGTTCTTCAGAATCTGCACCGTCATCTACCCTGACTATATATAACACCAAGCGTGACACTTCAAGGATTGTTGTTGTTCAATGACTGTCCTTGTGTGTCGGAATTCATTGCGATCCTGCCGATGCCAGACTTCCATTACCTTTCATCCCAGAAAACAAAAGCTGGCTGATGGAGAAGCCCCCTGCCCTCGCCTTTTGGGCAAGAGATCGCAAATAACCGCCTGGTGAACTGATGGTCGCCAGCTTCTGCAGGATCCAGGCAATGGCCGTCGATGCCGCTTCTACTCCCATGAAGCTTAGTGCTTCGCGATAGGCAGACTTGCTAATGCCAAGGAAGCCGGAAACGATCTGTGAAGCATCTTGAAGCTCTCGCCATGTGCTGATGCCGTGCGCTCCATATTCGCGAATATCCGGACATGTTCGCAGCACTTGATCGAGCGAAATGGAAGGTGAAACCCGAATGCGGTTCTCGTCTTCGAGGCTCTCAGGAACCGTCGTTTCCGAAGAAGACGCCTTCAAATCAATCTTTTTGTTATTTTGAGATTTAAAAAGGGATTCTGGCAGGGATTCATTATGCTGCCGCTCAAATTGAGCGACGCTGCCGCTCATTTCTGGAACAATTGCCATGTTTTTCAAAGCGATAACCAATTCATCGTATATGGCTGTCAGATTGGCTTTGATAATCATCAGCTCATCGAGGGATGCTCGGCGAGGAATAGCGTCTACAACGTCACGGAAGCGAACAAATAGCCCTTCAAGACCCTCAATAAAGTCACCGGACCCATCCGCGTTTTCTGAAAAAGCCGAAGCGATCTCTCTGCGCATGACGGACACTTCATCGCGAAGCCGTTTCAAGGCTTTTTGCTCCGCAAGGATTTTATCTGCGATACCGGCAATCTCAGATGCGCGATCAAGCAAGGGCGCAAAGGAAAAGCCGAAGGCAAGTTCAACGCCCCCTTCCCTGTCCTTATGCGCATAACGCTTGCGGGTTGGGCTATCTTTGCGCGCAATGATCCCGGCCTCAACCAATGAAGCCAGGTGACGGCGTAGCGTTGATTCAGGCATGCCGTGGGCACGCAGCGATAGTTGGCGATTGGATGGAAAAACGACGAGGCCGGTTTTCTCATTCATGTCGTCGTCAGGGAGAAATGACAAAAGCGAACTGAGCACAGCAAGGCAGCGATCATTGAGACCGAGTGCTGACTTGGCCACACAGAGCTGTTTGTAAATCACCCATCTGTTTACCCCCCTGCCCTGCTTATTCTGCAGTTCAGGATTTTGGGCGAAACTATTCCTTCGCCCGCGAAACACGGACGTGACAGTTCCCAGAATTTGCATTCCCTCTCACCTTTCAAAAGGCAAAAGAAATCCACCCGCCAAAATGACGCTTATGACTCTTGACACCGATTCGGGGAAATGCGATTCTCAGTCTGCTAAAACATCGAGAAGGGCTTCCACGACGGCAACGTTTGGGGGCCTTTTTCTTTTGCGGCTCAATCTCCATTCTTGGTTTCTGATTGCTTGAATTCCTCAAAGAGGATTTCAAGTCGCTCGGATAACCAATCGCCGAACGGTCTAGCTTTCTCGCTTTTGAAAGAGAAATCGACCTGTTTCGGCTTTTGACTCATCGTAATGGCAAATTCGCTAGATCCCCACGACTTTGCCGTTGGTGTGGTTCGTTCCTTTTTGACCGGCTTGCCTTTGGCATTCGCCGCAGTGAAGACCCGATTGAAACGCTCGTCGCTATCTATTGAACCAAAATCGTCTGAAGTTACGATTTCGGAAATTGCAGCGGCCTTACGTTCGACTAGAAGGCTTAGTTCAAGCCAGCGTTCGCGCCCTACCCCGGGAGCTGATCCTATAATGTTGACGAGTTGCGGCGAAATACGGGACGTTACGGAAATCATCTTGGAAACCGCTGCCGCATTAGCTGCTAGTGCGGAGGAGATTGTTTCACGGTCATATCCGAGTGTCTCAAGATTTTTTGCGAAAAGAGCTTTCTCAATGAAACTGAGATTTGCTCGAGCCGAATTCTCTTGTCCTTGCGCGATAATATGTGTTTTGTCGTCAAGTGCCTTTACAACTGCTCGAACATTGCGTCCGAGCTCGCGGGCTACCTTTACACGACGATGACCAAAGACGATCATAAAACGACCATCTATGCTTGGATGAGGACGAACGAGTATAGGGCTGTCCTGTCCCCGTTCCTGGATAGCTTGAAGAAGCTGCTGATATTCTTCACCATCAGTACCAAGACGATCAGATACAAAAGAACTGTCTATAACATTTGGATCGAGGTCGACGACTTGCTCGCCTTCAAGGAAAGCGTCAGCTTGACGTGCAAGCTCATTAACAGAACGGATCATGGATTTGGATGCGCCACCGATCCGATAATTGGACGTCACTGGCTCTTCGGTTGACTCCGTAAGTCCCGCCAGAAGATTTTTCCTAGCCATTTCAATCTCCGTAATCGCTTATCTCACTGAATTTGCAATCATAAATGCTGAATTTGTCAGCAGACAAACTCATCTGCCCCAAGATTCGTGGATAAGGCCTTCAATTTCGCCATTGACGGCATCTAATGATTCAATTGCACGTTCATAGGTGGAACGTGTCATCGTGCTTTTTTCGACCTCATAGAGCGTTTGCTTTGTGATCCCTGCATCTGAGACAGCGGTTGATTTGACCATCTGGTTCTTGAGGATAAACTCGCCAAACAATGTCTGCAAAAAAGCCACCATCTGAGCCTGTGGCTGATCTGTTGGCTCGTATCTTGTTACAAGGTAGCGATACCATTCCAGATTTACCTCTGCGCCGGCAGCGCGGATAGGCTCGAGAATATTGCCAAGCATCAGGAGGAACTGGCCCATCGACATCACATCCAGCATCTGGGGATGTATCGTGATAAGAACTGCCGTGGCTGACGTGAGCGCCGTTATAGTCAGGTAGCCAAGCTGTGGAGGGCAATCAATGACGACGATGTCGTATTGATCGTCAACTTCTTCGAGGGCTTTCGAGATGCGGGTAAAGAATGATTTACCAGCATTCGAATTGCGGTCACTCATTGCGAGGGGGGTATCATATTCGAATTCCTGCAATTCCAAATTTGCAGGAACGATGTCCAGTCCAGGAAAGTTGGTGTTCTGAATAATTTCAGAGAGCGGCTTTTGCTCCTCATCATATCGGATCGCGTCATAGATTGAAGGGACCTGATCCAACTCCGGTTGAAACCCGTGCAGTGACGAAAGCGAGGCTTGAGGATCGAGGTCGATTGCCAAGACGCGATGACCAGTAAGAGCCAGATGTTGGGCCAGATGGGCGGTAGTTGTAGTTTTCCCAGAGCCGCCTTTGAAGTTAACGACCGCTATGACCTGAAGATGTTCGCCTGGCTTTCTGTGCGGGACGTAATTACGTGTTTCCGATCGACCGTTTTGATCAAGATACTGGCGAATGTCATGCATCTGCTCAGCGGTGTACGATCGCCGACCCGACGGCGAAGTTTCAGGAGCGGGGCCTTTGCCTTCCAAATGAAGTTTCTTAAGGTGACTCTGGCTTACACCTATATATTGTGATGCTTCTGCAAGAGAGAATGAACGAAGTGTCTTTTTTCCAGAATCTGGGAAGTTCTGAACGCTGAGCAAATGCAACTTCTTCGAAATTTGATCCCCTTGATCGAGGATGTGTTTTTCGAATTTAAGCGTGGCTTTCGGCTTTTTGAGCGAGATCTCGTTCATTACCCATTGATTTCCATAAAAACGATTTTTGGACAGAATGGCCAAACGAACCGTTATTATGTCCGATTCTTAGGGATCTGCAACAAATTTAAAGTTAATAATAAGTTAACGCCTTCGCGGGGTCTATAGCTCACGCTCCGGTCCGTTATCATATTGATTTAAAGTAATATTTTCCTACTTTTGTCGGCGGACAAAAATTACTGAGATTGGTTTTGTCTGGGAGCGAAACGTCACAAAGTTAAATGCAGACGAATAGTCAAGAACAGCAACAGCTAACGCCATGGATCATGATCCGTCGTTTTTTAAGGTGCGCTTCGGCAAAGCAAGCAA
Organism: Brucella lupini; assembly: GCF_002252535.1. NCBI lineage: Bacteria > Pseudomonadati > Pseudomonadota > Alphaproteobacteria > Hyphomicrobiales > Brucellaceae > Brucella > Brucella lupini. The sequence goes on along the minus strand of NZ_NNRN01000056.1, from coordinate 77,895 downwards.
CGTCACGGATCTCGGCGCGATGCCATCGCGCAATGTGCATCGGATCTGGAAAGCCTTGACATCCGCTCAGCGAAAAAAAGCTCAAGAACTCGGCCACAACGCGCTTGCAAATAGCGTGCTGCTTGATAGCGACACTGCGAGCTTCAATGTAATGCAGACTAAGCAAGCGATTTTGCTTGAAATAAACTACGTGAGTGGCGCACATTGCATGCAACTTCGGGGGGGATATGACGGTCGATCGAATTCAACTTTTGCGCAATGTCGGGCAGTTTGACAATGTCGCCACGGGAACGCAGCTGCCGTTCGGCAAGCTGACGCTCATATACGCGGAGAATGGCCGAGGCAAGACGACGCTGGCAACCATCCTTCGGTCGCTCAGCTCGGGTGATGCGGATCTAGTCAGCGAGCGACAGCGCCTCGGAGCGCAACATCCGCCACATATCATCGTGGCCCGGCAGGGCATGGCACCTCACATGTTTCAAAACGGTGCCTGGAGCCAGCCGCTTCCGCATATTGCGGTCTTCGACGATGCCTTTGTGGCGCAAAATGTCTGCTCCGGCATCGAGATCGAAACGGCCCATCGCCAGAACCTGCATGAACTAATCCTCGGCGGGCAGGGGGTACAGCTCAATGCGACGGTGCTTCAGCATATCGCCGCGATAGAACAGCATAACCGGACGCTGAAGCAACGGACCGACGCCATTCCTGCAGCCATGCGCGGGGCGCTGACGGCCGATGCGTTCTGTGCACTCCAGGCCGATGCGCGGGTGGACGGCAAGATTGAGGAGGCGGAACGTCAATTGGCTGCTGCGCGGGCTGCCGACGCGGTCCAGCGCCAGGACGCGTTCCAGCTCGTGAGCCTGCCGGCATTCGACGCGGTTGCGATCAACAGCCTGCTCGCGCGGAATCTGCCCGCTCTGGAAGCCGCTGCCGCCGCCCAGGTTCAGGCGCATTTCGGCGTGCTCGGCCAGGGCGGCGAAGCTTGGGTCAACCAGGGGATGAGCCGCATCGGACCGGCTTCGGCCGGTGAAGATCACGAGGTCTGTCCGTTTTGTGCCCAAGATCTAAGAGGTTCGCCGCTCATTGCACATTACCAGGCGTATTTCAGCGCCGAATATCAGACGCTAAAGACGGACATCGCTACCGCGATATCGGGCGTCAACACCGCCCATGCCGGCGACATCCCGGCCGCATTCGAGCGCGGTATCCGCACCGCCGCGCAGACCAGCGAGTTCTGGACGCGCTTTACACAGGACGTCCCTGCGATCGGGGTTGATACAGCGGCAATTGCCCGCGTCTGGAACGCGGCGCGCACCGCTGTTGTGGCTGCGCTGCGGAGCAAGCAGGCTTCCCCGCTTGAGCCGTCGGCGCTTTCGGCTGAGGCGCAGGCTGCGATCGATGCCTATGAAGCCGCGCGTCGCGATATCGAGGCGCTCTCCGGAGGCCTGCAGGCCGCCAACGCAAATATCGCCATCGTCAAGGAGCGTGCGGCGGGCGCCAACCTTGCAGCCCTCACGGCCGACTTGCAGCGGCTTGTTCTAGTGCGAACACGCCATACACAACCTGCGACGGATCTCTGCACGGCCTATCTGGCCGAAAAGCAGGCTAAAACCGCAACAGAGACGCTGCGCGACAATGCCCGTGATGCGCTCGACCAGTATCGCCAGAGAGTCTTTCCGGCCTACCAGACGGCCATCAACGTCTACCTCCAACGATTCAATGCGGGGTTCCGCATCGGCGCTGTTGCTTCGGTCAACAGCCGTAGTGGTTCGTCGGCCAATTATAACGTTGTGATAAACAACGCCTCGGTCGCACTGACGGGAACCGGCCCGTCTTTCCGCAACACCCTGAGTGCCGGCGATCGTAACACGCTGGCGCTCGCGTTCTTCTTTGCTTCGCTCGATCGCGACCCGTCGCTCGCCGACAAGATCGTCGTGATCGACGACCCCATGACGAGCCTCGATGAGCACCGCTCCTTGACCACCGTCCACGAAATGCGGGCGCTCCACGATCGCGTCAGCCAGATGATCGTGCTTTCGCACTCCAAGCCGTTCCTTCTTGGTGTCTGGAATGGCGCCGACCGGGCTGCAAGCCGTACTGCCATCCGGATCGCCCGGCAGGGTGCCGGATCAACCCTGTCCGCCTGGGACGTGACGCAGGACGCGGTCACCGAACATGACCGTAGGCATGCCCTCGTCAGCGACTATATTGCAAACGGCAGCCCGCAGACCGAACGCGAGGCGGCGCAAGCACTACGCCCGATCCTGGAGGCTTTCATGCGTGTCGCCTTCCCAGCGCACTATCCCCCGGAGACTTTGCTCGGTCCCTTCCTGGGACTTTGCCGGCAGCGCGTTGGAACTGCAGATGAGATTTTATCACAGGCCGACATCACAGAACTGGAAGCGCTTAAAGACTACGGTAATCGTTTCCACCACGATAGCAACGCGGCTTGGCAAACAGCCGTCATCAACGATCAGGAGCTTACTGGCTTTTGCAGACGCACCCTGGCGTTTGCACGCCGGTAACACGGACCCCCCAAGGGGAGGGGACCACAGGTTGCGGCAAAAGCCCATGCCTCGAGATAGGCCAGGTCCGAAGTCAGGGCACGCAGGGTGTTTTTCCCCTGCCTTCATTGACCAGATGGCGAAGCGTCTCGACATCTTGGTCGGTCAGAACGTCTGCGAGCCTATGGCAGCAAAACGTCGCACAGGATATCGGTCCCTTGGCTATCTGCTTGAATAGATCAGGGTCGTTACCTTTCGACCTGGAATGTGGAGCGGCCCTGCGCTTCCACGCATTACGATTTTCACGGATTGTGTGCGGATTCAGAGACTATGCAAGAAGTTGCGTGGTTTACATGGCGCTTGAAATCGCACCACGATGGTATTACCTTATCAAAATCTGGTATTACATAGGTGCGGCAATGACAACGACAGTGACATCGAAGGGCCAGGTCACGATCCCAAAAGCAGTTCGTGAATTGCTTGGGATCAGGCCTGGGACCAGAGTGGATTTTCATCGAACTTCTGATGGAAACGTATTTCTTGTTAAGGCTGATGCGCCAAAAACATTAAATCGCTTCCAGAAGCTGCGTGGTCACGCTGGCAAGGGGCTCGATACAGATGCAATTATGGCGCTGACACGCGGTGAAAAGTGACGCTCGTTGACACAAATGTTCTTCTGGATCTTGTGACAGATGATCCACAGTGGGCGGAATGGTCGATTGGACAACTCGAAACCGCAAGTTTGACGGGGCCATTGCTTATTAATGATGTGATCTACGCAGAACTTTCAGTTCGTTACGAGCGAATAGAGGAACTGGACCAATTTATTGAAACGGCCGGTCTTCAAATTACATCTTTTCCCAGAGAGGCACTTTTTCTGGCAGGCAAAGTCTTTACCCGATATCGAAGGGCAGGCGGCTCGCGAACTGGTGTGCTGCCCGATTTTTTCATTGGTGCACATGCTGCAGTACAAAAAATTCCACTTTTGACACGAGATGTCGGACGTTACCGGACATACTTTCCAACCGTCGTGCTGGTTACTCCCAACCTGCCGTGAATGGTGCAAGGATCGATGACTTTTATTCTACGACCGCAAGGGAAGGTCAAAGGTGGCTCTGGATCATGGGCAACGAGATCCTCTGACAGGTTGGCGCTAAGGCCAAACGAAATAAATATGCATGAAATCATCTGCCCGCATTGCAACAAGGCATTCAAGATTGATGAAGCAGGTTATGCAGATATCCTGAAACAGGTTCGCGATAGTGATTTCGACAAGCAACTGCATGAGCGTCTGGAGTTGGCTGAACAGAACAAGCGGAACGCGGTCGAGCTTGCACAGGCCAAGGTTAGCAGTGAACTGCAGAAAGCTGCTGCAGCCAGGGATACTGAAATTCAGAAACTGAAGGCGAGGCTCGAATCTAGCGAAGTCGCACAAACTCGCGGTAGCCGAGGCCTTAAGTGTCGTGGAAAAAGAACGTGATACCCTTCTGCACGACCTGGAAACTGCCAGACGAGAGCAGGAGGCTGCGTCAAAACTCGCCGAGGCGAAGCTTAATGCCGAACTACATAAAGCAGCTTCTATTAAGGACGCTGAGATTGAGCGTCTTAAGGCCAGGCTAGATGCGGGTGAGCTTTCACAGAAGATCGCCGTGACCGAAGGAGTCCTCGTAGTTGAGAAAGAGCGAGACGAGTTGAGAACGGTCTTGATCGTGTCGCACTTGAAAAGCAACTTGCTGAAACTGCCCTCAAGGACAAGTACGAAACGCAGCTTAAGGATCGCGACGAGGCTATTGAGCGTCTGAGTGATATGAAGGCGAAGCTATCGACAAAAATGATCGGTGAGACGCTGGAACAGCATTGCGCAACTGAGTTCGACCGCATTCGCGCCACTGCATTTCCCCGCGCTTATTTTGAGAAGAATAACGACGCGCGCAACGGCAGTAAGGGCGATTTATCTTCCGTGACGTGGACGATGCAGGTTCTGAAATTGTTTTGATCATGTTCGAGATGAAGAACGAGAACGAGGACACGGTCACAAAGAAGAGGAATGAAGACTTTTTCAAAGAGCTAGACAAGGATCGTAGCGCTAAGGGCTGTGAGTATGCGGTGTTGGTTTCACTGCTGGAGCCTGAGAGCAAACTTTATAATACAGGGATTGTAGACGTATCCCATCGTTTTCCGAAAATGTATGTTGTCAGACCACAACTCTTTATCCCAATAATTACGCTGCTGCGTGATGCGGCGATAAATTCGCTTAAATACAAGACAGAGCTGGCGCTGGTGAGAGCGCAAACGTAGACATCACCAACTTTGAAGCCCAACTTGAAGATTTTAAAACAGCATTTGGGAGAAACTGGCGTCTGGCTTCGGACGGTTTTGAGGAAGCAGTCAGACGCATCGATGAAGCGATCAAGGATCTGGAAAAAACGAAAGAAGCGCTTCACAAATCAGCCAACAATTTGCGGCTTGCAAATAATAAAGCCGAGGACCTGTCGGTCAATTCTTCACGTCGCTTGACACGCGGGAATCCGACAATGGCTGCAAAATTCTCTGAATTGAAGCAGAATATGTCTGATCCTGAATGATATGGGCAAACTTAATTGATGTGTGGGTTCCAATGCCCTTGGTCGGCACATGCCTCACAGCAGCCGTGACGCTCGTCCACTGCGCCGTTTGGCATTGTTGTAATAGTCTGATGCCTGTTGCACGGAGCGATGACGGGATTGCTCCATGGCTTCGGGGAGGGGAATGCCACGATTGGCGGCTTCGGTGAGATAGCCGGAGCGCAGACCATGGGCAGAAAATTCCGCAGGGTCGAGACCCGCCATTTGCGCGCGCCGCTTGACGATGGCGTTGACGGCACTGGGTTCCAGTGCCCGCGTGGAAACATTGCCCCATCGATCGACTTTTCGAAACACGTTGCCTTTGTCGATCCTGGCTGCCTTCAGCCATCGGGTGAGGGCATCGACGGGACGTCCGGTCAGATAAACAATTTCATCCTGTTCGACGCCACTGGTTTTGGTACGGCCAAGATGGATGCCAAGCGAGGGGAGGGGAGAGCCTTCTTCATCGGTGACAGGTGCCTGTTTGACGAGTTGCTCTGTGCGCAGGCCTGCTATTTCGCTGCGTCGGCGGCCACCGGAGGCAAAGGCCACCATCAGGATGGCCCGATCACGCAAGGCGGTGAGATCCTCGCCGGAACAGGTTGCCAGCAGCTTGCCCAGAATATCGCCGGTAATCGCATTGGCACTCTTGCGGCTGCGCGGCCGGTTCAGGGCGCGCACCGCAAGCCGGATTGCCGATTTGACGGAAGGCGATGAAAACGCACCCTCCAGGCCGCGCCAGCGGGTCAGCGTCGACCAGTTGGCAAGACGGCGGCGCACGGTTGCCGGTGCATGCGGTCCCGACACGCGCAGAAAGCCTTGTCGGCGCAATTCCTCTTCCACGTCGGCTGGCATGCCGTGATCGGGTTCAATCTCGCGTTGCTGCGGCCGCCAGAGATGATGGGCAACGAATTTCAGGAGCAGGGCTTCCGGCGCCGGAAAGGGGAGGGGGCTGCCGGTTGCGGCCATTGACCATGCTTCGAGATAGGCCAGATCCGAGGTCAGCGCACGCAGCGTGTTTTCGCCCATGCCTTCATTGACTAGATGGCGCAGCGTCTCGACATCCTCATTCGTCAAAATCTCCGCGAGCATGTCGCGCCGGTTCATCGGCAAAACGGCGGCAATCGTATCGAGTGTTTCGGCACGCCGTTCGACGGCGGTGACGGACGTTGATGGCAAGGTCAAGACTCCCTGATGGGCCGGAAAGCGGGCTTTCTGTGGCGCGGCCTTGCCCCAATATTTATTGATTTGCGGCTTCAAATCAATCACATCCGATAACGTATACTTATCGGAGGTTATAAGCCCGTATGGTTAACGTCACGGTAACGAAAGCTAAACGTCATTTGAGTTGGTAAATCGATGTTAAGTCATTGTTTTTACGCGCTCTAAATTTCGCGATAAACGAGAATCTACTCATCAATTCGAAGGTAAGCGGGGCAAATTCGGTGGCAGTGTCGAACGCGTAGGCAATCTCGGCAGACCCGATGCGCGCTGCTGTACTGATCTTGCGAGCGGTCAGCGTTCCTGGTTCGAAAGGGGAGGTGTCGAGTTTCACCTGAGTTTGAACTAGTTTTCCATTTCGCCCTGACCCAATTGCAGGACAGAAAATAACGATTTCCCAAATACTTGAATTCGCCTGAGCTGATCACCGTCTAATGCAAAACTGGGTTAATTCGTGACGCAAATCAACATCTCTACGGGTCATCCCTTATTTGGCAACGGTTAGTCATCTCGATTGACAGACAACCCACTGTATGCAACAAATATTGCAAAATACAATAATAAGAAATTTTTGCTGTATTGCATGTTGGGATGTCGTCGCCAATTGGGAGGAGAGCGTGAAGAAGACAGGTATATTGCAGCCCCAGCCCCCCCTTCTGGAAGCAAGGGGCGTTTCCAAGTATTTCGGGGCGATTACTGCGTTGCGAGACGTAAATTTTCACGTTGATCCAGGCGAAGTACTGGGTGTTGTCGGCGATAACGGGGCTGGCAAGTCTACCTTGATGAAGATCCTGTCTGGTCTTTATGCGCCCAGCGAAGGAGAGCTCATTTTCCAAGGCGTTCCGGTGCGTTTTTCGGGTCCGAAGGACGCCCGTCTGCACGGTATCGAAATGGTCTATCAGGACTTCGCGCTGGCCGGAAATATGCCGATCTACGAGAATATCTATCTTGGCCGAGAACCGGGCCGTAAATTCGGGCCGTTACGGATTGTCGATCACGCCAAAGCCCGTCTCATGGCGCAGGTGCACCTGGAAAAACTGAAGATCAGCGTCAAATCCATCGATCAGAATACGGAGAATTTGAGTGGCGGTCAGCGTCAGGCCGTTGCTATTGCACGTGCTACCGCCTTTGATGCCAAACTAGTTATCATGGATGAGCCGACGGCTGCACTGGCAATCAAGGAAGTGGGAAAGGTGCTCGATCTGATACGCTCACTCAAGGAACATGGAGTCGCGGTTATCATCATTTCGCATCGCATGGACGACATTTTCTACTGCTGCGATCGTGTGATCGCCCTCTTTCATGGGACCAACTTCGCCGAGGCCAAGCTTTCAGAGACGAACCGTAACGAAGTTATCGGTTGGATCATGGGCGCAAAGGACCATGCCGATGAATTGGCTCACGATCGGGTGAAATAAAGTGCTGCACAATCCAAAATTTTCAAAATTTCTCGAAACTTACGGCATTGTCGTGGTCGTCATCGTCATGATGACGGCTCTGGCTATCATCAAGCCCGGTGTCTTCCTGTCTGCGGAAAACCTCTCCAATATCCTCAAGCAGAACGCCTCGCTAGCATTGCTCGCGCTCGGCATGCTGCTGGTGATCATAACCGGTGGTATTGATCTTTCCGTAGGTTCGACCATGGCACTGGCGATGGTCTGCATTGCCATGGCTGCCCAGGCGGGCGTGCCATGGCCGATCTGTTTGCTGGTCGGACCTGTAGTGGGACTGGCGGTCGGCTATATTAACGGCGCCGGACTGACGAAGCTAAGACTTCCGCATCCTTTCATCATGACCTTGGGCACGCTCAATATCGCACGCGGACTGACGTATCTGCTGACCGGCGGAGCACCTGTTTCCGGGCTTCAACCGGAAGTTCGTTATCTCGGTATCGCCTATTGGGACCTGGGACTGTTCGCGCCGCCAGCCGGGTTGCCGGTCAGTCTCGTCGTCGTGCTCGTCAGCGCCGTACTTGTCTGGTTGTTCCTCAACTACACTTCAACCGGACGTCATATCTACGCGATCGGCGGCAATCCGCAGGCTGCGCGCGTATCGGGCGTCAATGTCGATAGAATTCTGGTTCTGGTCTACATGATCTGCGGCTTCTTCGCAGGACTTGCCGGCCTTTTGCTCGTTGGTCGAAGCGGCAGCGGCTTTCCCAATGCCGGTATCGGCATCGAGTTGGATGCTATCGCGGCGGTTATCATCGGCGGCGCTTCCTTCTTCGGCGGACGGGGAACCGTTCTCGGAGTGTTGGCCGGGGTGCTTATCATGGGCCTGCTTCGCAATGGTCTCAATATCAACAATGTCAGCGCCTTCTGGCAGATGATCCTGATTGGTTTTGTCATCATCATTGCTGTCTACATCGACGTTTTGCGCAAGCACGCCTCTGTCCGGCGCTGAACGCCCAAGATCCCGGATGCTTTTGTCTCGGCACGCCCGGTGAAAAAACTCCAGCGAGACGTTCAAATTATGGGAGGAAACCGAAATGAATAGAATTCTTCTTTCCGGCGTCGCTTTCGCCGCCATGATCGTAACGGCCCAGGCCGCCGACACATATGTGGTCACCATGAAAGGGCCAGCCGCTGGCAATCCATACTGGGCCGCTTTTGAGGAAGGGGCTAAAGCGAAGGGCAAGGAACTAGGTGTCGATGTGGTTGTGGTATCTCCGCCAAGCGAAACGGATGTTCAGGCGCAGATCGGCCAGGTCGAAGACCTGATTGCACAAAAGGTGGCGGGCATCGCCATCGCGCCGACCGATCCTGCCGCTCTTGCGCCAGTCGTAGACCAAGCGAAAGAAGCCGGCGTCAAGGTAGTTTTCGTTGATGGAGCCGGTACGAACAAGGATGTGCCGTTCATCGGGACCAACAATCTGGAGGGCGGCAAGCTCGGCGGCGAATTCATGTGCAAGCAACTGCAACCTGGTTCCGAGGTTGCCATCCTGCAGGGTGTCATGACCACGACGAACGGTGCCGATCGTTATAACGGAGCCAAAGAAGCGCTCGAAGGTTGCGGTATGAAGATCGTCGCCGCACAACCAGCTGACTGGGATCGTGCCAAGGCGCAGTCGGTAACCGAAACCATCCTGACCGGCAATCCAAACATTAAGGGTGTTTTCGGTTCAAACGATAATATGGCACTCGGTGCCGTGGAGGCTTTGAAGGCCGCCGCTAAGCTGAAAGACGTTCTGGTCGTGGGCTACGACGCCAACCCGGACGCGGCGAAGTCTATTCTTGCAGGTGAGCTTACCGCATCCGTCGCGCAGGCGCCGCAGAAAATGGCAGGCCTCGGCATCCAGGCGCTCGTGGACATGAAGGCCGGCAAGGATGTGCCGATGGTGACCGATCCTGGCACCGTTCTGGTCACCAAGGAAAATGCCGAGCAATACAAGTGACGGTGGCACGGTCCCGCCACCGAGCGGGACCACATTTCTCCAGATGAGAAGAATTTGTCCGATGGCTGTAAACGCATCCTTTTCAGGTTTTCCACCACCTTCACGCCTGCTCAGGCTCGGCTTCGTCGGCGGCGGCGAAGGTGCATTAATAGGCAACGTTCATGCCAACGGCGCGCGATTGTCCAATCGGTGGCACATAGTCGCGGGTGCCCTTTCCTCCGACCCGGAACGCGCACGCCGGTCCGGTCGCGCATGGATGCTCGATGATGATCGCATCTACAGCGATTTTGGGCAGATGGCGCAGGGCGAAGCCGAACGCTCCGACGGCATCGACGCCGTGGTAATCGCTACTCCGAACCATTTACATCACGCTGTTGCGTCGGCATTTCTGGACGCCGGGATCGACGTCATTTCTGACAAGCCGTTGACGACCAACCTCGATGACGCGCTCGAGCTCGTACGTCGCCAGCAGACCACCGGGCTTGTTTTCGGCGTCACCTACGCCTATGCCGCCCATGCCATGGTGCGGCAGGCACGCGAGATGATCCGCGACGGCATGCTGGGGGATGTTCGCCAGATACATGTCGAATATTTTCAGGAATGGGCAGTCAACCTGACGGACCAGGATGGCGAGTGTCCCTGGCGTCTCGACCCAGCGAAGGTAGGTGCGGCGTTCACAGTAGGCGACATCGGTACGCATGCCATGCATCTCGCGTGCTTCGCCACCAGCAAGGAGCTCGAACAGGTGCGGGCGTTTTTCCATGTCGCCGGCGCGCCGAAATCGCTTGAGGACACCGCCTTCATGCACTTGCGTTTCGAAGGCGGGTTGCCCGGCACATTGATGGTGTCGCAGGCGGCAGCAGGAACGCAATGCGGCTTGCGGCTCAGGGTGTTCGGTAGCCTGGCTGGACTCGAGTGGAACCAGGAGAATCCAGAACACCTTCTGTTTACGCCGCTGGATTCCCCGACGCAGATCATCAGTCGAGGTTATAGCGCGGGCATGTATCCCGCCGCCGCACGCTTCGTGCGCATGCCGCGCGGTCATCCCGAGGCGTTGACCGACGCCTGGGCCAATCTCTATACGGAGTTTGCGGTCGCGATCGATGCGCGTCGCTCTGGCAGGACGCTTCCCGAAGAGCTGCTTGCCTATCCCGATGTTATCGACGGTGCAAAGGGAGTCAGGTTCGTTCAGTCTGCGGTCCAGTCCAATGCGACCGGCGAATGGGTGGATTGCAGATTATGACCGCCACAAATTCCGGTAAACCCGTCATCCTGATCGCGGATCCCGAGCCGCGCACACTCGACATGATCTTCGAGCCGGACGTTATGGCGAGGTTTGCGCAGTTGGGAACCGTTCGAGTGCATGCGGATGGGCGTCGCCTTTCGAAACCGGACCTCGACGCCGCCCTGGTGGAAGCGACGATCTGCATCGGGCAGATCGATCTGCCGGCGGAACGCCTGGCGCAGATGACCAGCCTGCGGGCCATATTCAACGTCGAAGGCAATTTCCTTCCCAATATCGACTATACTTGGTGTTTGGACCACGGCGTCCATGTGCTCAACACCAGCCCGGTCTATGCAACATCGGTCGCGGAGACGGCGCTCGGCATGGCCCTGGATTTGTGTCGCGAGATCACGGCAACGCACCAAGCGTTTCGAACACGATCGGAAAAATGGGGGGTGGCGAGCAATGTCGACAGCTTCCTTTTAACTGACGCGCGGGTGGGTATTGTGGGCTTGGGCGATCTTGGCCGGCGCCTGCGCGAAATGCTGGTGCCCTTTCGCTGCCAAGTGCGGGTTTTCGATCCGTGGCTTGCCGAACGACGGATCATTGAACAGGACTGTATTCCATCCTCGCTCGATGATCTGTTCCGGCAATCGCAGGTCGTGTTTCTCTTTGCGAGTGCCACCAGCGAGAACCAGGGTTTTATCGGTGAGCGTGAGTTGTCGTTGATGCCGCGTGGTTCGGTGGTTCTGGTCATGAGCCGGGCCGGGATCATCGATTTCGACGCGCTGGAGTGTGCGGTCCGAAGCAGACATGTACGGGCGGGAATAGATGTTTATCCCGTCGAGCCACTACCGGGGGACGCACCTCTTCGACAACTCGACGGTGTGGTCCTGTCCAGTCATCGCAGTGGCGGTACGCGAGAGAGCTTTCTGGAGATCGGCAGGCTCGTCCTCGCCGATACGGAACTTATCCTGCGCGGGCTACCACCCCAAATCTGTCGACGCGCCGAGCGGGAAACGGTGACACGTATGCGCAGCCGTCCCGTGGCGAAATCCTAGAAGGATTTTATGGTCGAGCGAAACCGCTCGTGTCACATAAGTGCCCGCGTAGCTGGAGATGGCCCATTCGCGCCCATCGGCCAGCCCCAAGGAGACATTTCAGTTCCTGATTTGCGATGGCTGGGGTTTATCAGCTGGATATCGCATCGAGAACAGATATTGCAAGAAATAATTTCTGCAATTTTTGTTGAAATATTATTTTACCGTGGCTATGATGCTATCGGGAGCAGGAGGTTGCCCGTTGTCGGTAGAAATGGCGGATATTCAAACCGCCATGATGGGTAAGGCTTTCTCATTCGCTTTCGAATGATGACGACTGAACGTTCCGACCGCACGAACGAAGCGGCCGGACGATGGCGCCGCATTGCCTCCAGATAGGCGGTGGCGTCGAAAGATCAGGGAAGCGTCCCCGATAGACGCTGAGGAGGAGCGAACAGCATGATTAGGAAGATTACGTTTGCGGCCGCGTTTTGCGCGGTACTAGCAGGGCAGGCTCATGCCGAAAAGATCGGTGTTGCGATGTCGTTATTCGACGACAATTTTTTGACCGTCCTGCGCCACAACATTCAGCGCCACGCCGGCGAAGTCGGCGTCGAAGTGCAGATGGAGGATGCGCAGGGCGATATAGCGCGCCAGCAGTCCCAGATCGAAAACTTCGCGGCATCAGGTGTCGACGGCATTATTACGATGCTCGTTGATGCGGATTCGGGCCGGGCAATGTCGAAGATTGCCGAAAGAGCAGGGGTACCTCTCGTATTCGTGAACATGCTGCCTGCAAATATGGATGAATTCCCTGAAAAACAGGCATGGGTTGGTTCCGATGAGGAGCAGGCGGGACGGCTCGAAACCACGGAAATATGCCGTTTACTCGGTGGAAAAGGCGATGCCGTCATTCTTATGGGCCAACTCGGCACTACTGGACAGCGAGGCCGCACGAAAGCAACAGAGGAAGTTCTCAAATCCGATGCATGCAAGGACATAAAGGTGCTCGATTCACAATCGGCGAACTGGATGCGAACGCCTGCTATCGATCTCATGACCAACTGGATAACGTCCGGTATGAAGCCCGCCGCCGTGATCTCGAACAACGACGAAATGGCGCTCGGTGCCATCCAGGCGATGAAGTCTGCTGGCGTTGACATGAAAGGCGTCATCGTCGGTGGTGTCGATGCTACGCAGGACGCTTTGGGCGCAATGGAAGCCGGTGATCTCGACGTTACAGTTTATCAATCGGCCAAAGGGCAGGGTGAAGGTGCGCTGGACACGGTCCTGAAAATCGCGCGCGGGCAGCAGTTCGAGCAAAAGGTGGTCGTTCCGTTCGAACTCGTGACGCCAGAGAATCTCGCGCAGTACAAATCCAAAAACTGAAAACGAGCGGCGCCGGAATGCCCGGCGCCAATCCCATGGGGCAAAACAAACGATTTGCTCGGCAGTGCATTGGGGATTGAGCAAATGATTTCCACGACGACGATGCAGGCAGTTGAACAATTCAAGGCGCAACAAGGCGACTATCTTCTTGAAGTTGAGGGAATACGCAAGGAGTTTCCGGGCGTCGTCGCCCTTGACAATGTGCAGTTCCGCTTGCGCCCGGGAACGGTTCACGCGCTGATGGGCGAGAACGGCGCGGGCAAATCGACCCTTATGAAGATCATTGCAGGCGTTTACACGCCGGACGAAGGTCAAATACGCCTTCGCGGTGAGTATATCAGCCTGAAAAGTCCCCGAGATGCTTTGGAACGTGGCATCGCCATGATCCATCAGGAGCTCGCTCTCATGAATTTCATGACCGTCGCCGAGAATATCTGGATCAGGCGCGAGCCAACGAATTCAATCGGGCTTATCGATCACGCTGAAATGGCGGACCGAACGAGGACACTATTCAAACAGTTAAAAATCGACATCGATCCTCTGGCAGATGTTCACACGTTGACGATCGCCCAACGACAAATGGTCGAAATCGCCAAGGCCGTCAGCTACGAATCCGGCGTCCTGATCATGGATGAACCGACTTCCGCATTGACCGAAACCGAGGTGGAACATTTGTTCGACATCATCCGTGATCTGCGCTCCCGGGGGATCGGGATTGTTTACATCACCCATAAGATGAACGAGCTTTTTGAGATCGCGGACGAATTTTCGGTGTTCCGTGACGGTTCCTATGTAGGCACTCATGCCAGTTCCGATGTAACGCGCGACGACATCATCCGTATGATGGTGGGGCGCGAAATAACCAACATGTTTCCCAAAGAGAAGGCCGAGATCGGCGACGTTATATTGTCGGTAAACGGTCTTACCCTTCGTGGTGTGTTTCACGATATCAGTTTCGATTTGCGGCGCGGTGAGATTCTCGGTGTCGCCGGGCTTGTCGGTTCTGGCCGTTCGAACGTAGCCGAAGCCCTGTTCGGCGTAACACCCGCGACCTCGGGTAGTATTCGCATCAACGGAAGAGAAACTGATATTCGGGCACCCTCGGATGCGATGCGGGAAGGCATGGCATTATTGACGGAGGACCGAAAGGAAACCGGCTGTTTCCTGCCTCTTTCTATTCTTGAGAATATGCAGATTGCCGCATTGCAGGAAAACTATGCCCACGCCGGGTTTGTCGATGAGCGGGGGCTGACACTTCAATGTGAGGAAATGCGCAAGACGCTGCGGGTGAAAACACCCAACCTCGACGAGCGGATCGAAAATCTTTCGGGCGGTAATCAACAGAAGGTTCTGATCGCACGCTGGCTAATGACCCAGCCTGAAATTCTCATCCTTGACGAACCCACGCGCGGCATCGATGTGGGCGCCAAGGCGGAAATCCACCGGCTGATATCGCAACTGGCGCAACGAGGTGTCGCTGTCATCATGATTTCGTCCGAACTGCCCGAAGTGCTGGGCATGTCGGACCGGATACTGGTCATGCACGAGGGCCATATGACCGGCATTCTTGATCGTGCCGACGCCGATCAGGTGAAGATAATGGAACTGGCAGCTCGGTGAAGAGGAAACAATGGATAGTATGAAAATCGAGCCGGTTGGGGAGCAAAAGCGCAAACTGCCGCAGGAAGTGAACATTCTAAGCGTTCTGATCGGCGTGGCGTTGGTCTTTGAGATTCTTGGCTGGATTTTTCAGGGGCAAAGCTTCCTGATGAATCCACAACGTTTGACAATTATGATATTGCAGGTCTCGGTCGTCGGTATCATCGCTGTTGGGGTGACACAGGTCATCATTACGGGCGGCATTGACCTCAGTTCGGGTTCCGTGGTCGCCATGACCGCCATGATTGCAATGAGTTTCGCTCAGGCAGGCAGCTATTCCCGCGCAATATATCCAGCCTTGACGGACCTGCCGGTCATCGTACCGCTGGCGATCGGCCTTGGCCTTGGTCTACTTGCGGGAATCATCAATGGTTTCCTGATCGCACGCACCGGGATTCCTCCATTTATCGCCACGCTTGGCATGATGGTCACCGCCAGGGGCATTGCGAAATGGTATACGAAGGGTCAGCCGATTTCGTTTCCGACGGATAGCTTTGCAGCCATCGGCAGCGGCGCGTGGCCCGTCGCCATATTTCTCGTGGTGGCGATTATCTTCCATATTGCGTTGCGCTACACCCGCTATGGCAAGTTCACTTATGCGATCGGAGCAAATGCGCAGGCCGCCCGTGTGTCCGGCATCAACGTTCAGACCCATATCATCAAGGTCTATGCTATAGCGGGGCTTCTTTCCGGATTGGCGGGTATCGTTACCGCTGCCCGGGCCGAGACAGCACAGGCAGGGATGGGTATGATGTACGAACTTGACGCCATCGCAGCCGCAGTTATCGGTGGAACTTCCCTTTCAGGCGGACGTGGGCGGATTTTTGGAACTGTGATCGGAACCGTCATCCTGGGACTGATGCTTTCGGGCTTCACATTTCTTCGCGTTGATGCCTATTATCAGGAAATCATCAAGGGCCTTATAATCGTCACTGCGGTTATTGTGGATGTCTATCGGCAAAAGGCCCGTAGCGCGAAGAATTGATGCCACCCATTCGTATTCAATGAACAGCCCTGCGGTCCTGATACCGCAGGGCTTTCGTGTTCCCCGACGTCATTTTTATACATCCCCGGGACCATAACGGCCTAGATACCCTGTTGCGGGGCTCTCGGCATAGATACCGAGCGTCAAAATTGTCGGACTAGTCGCAAAGGCCAGCCCAGGAATAGAAACATTTATTGACATATTATTTACTCTGCAATTAGTATTGCATTCTTGTTGGGAGGGACTGCAATGCATGAAGTGAGGCTACCTACAAAGCCACGGATATGCGGCCTCTGGCGCGCTAGTCATAGCGTGTCGTTTTCTGCCACGCGTTTGTGCTGACAATGGCTCTCCTCTCATTCGAGAAGGTTGCCAAGACGTTTGCTGGCATCCCGGTGCTTCAGAGCATCGACCTTGATGTGGACAAAGGGCAGGTGGTGGCACTCGTCGGCGAGAACGGCGCGGGAAAATCCACGCTGATGCGCATCGCGGCAGGTCTGATGGCGCCTAGCACGGGAAGTATAACGTTCGACGGTGCGCCGGCACCCGCCACATTGGTTGCGGCCGAACAGGCCGGCATCGTCATGGTTCATCAGGAATTCTGCCTGGCTCCCCATCTCAGCGTGGCGGAAAATGTCTTTCTCGGGCGTGAGATCGTCCGTGGTCCTTTCATCGACCGCCGTGCGAGCGAGGCGGGGGCCGCGCGGATGCTCGCGGAACTCGGTTCATCGGCTTCGCCGAAGGCGCGTCTTCGCGACCTTCCCGTTTCCGACTGGCAGATGATCGAACTGGCCAAGGCTTTCGCCCGCCGTCCGAAAATCATTCTTATGGATGAACCGACAGCTGTTCTTTCGGCAATGGAAGCTGCAAGGCTTTTCGAGCGTATTCGTGCTTTCACGGAAGGAGGCGGAGCGGTGATCTTTACGTCACATCGTCTCGACGAGGTCGAGGAGATCGCCGACCGTGTCGCTGTGCTGCGCGACGGACGGATCGTGCGCGTGGAAGACGTCACCCAGATTTCGCAGAAAGATATGGCCGAAGCCATGGTGGGCCGGCCGCTTTCGGAAATATATCCGGCACGACGCTCGGCCCGTGATGGAGACGTGCTGATGGAGGTCTGCAACCTCACTTCTCCAGGTGCGGTGAGCAATGTATCACTCGCGATAAGGCGCGGCGAAATTCTCGGACTATCCGGTCTCGTCGGGTCGGGCAGGACCGAGCTTTTCGAGGCGGTGTTCGGCCTGCGACCTGCCTCGTGCCAACATTTCCGGTTACGTGGCCGGGATCGGGCCCTGCCGAATGCACGTGACGCCTGGCGGTTGGGGCTCGCCTATCTGACCGAAGACCGAAAGGGCAAAGGCCTGCTGCTCACCCGGTCCATTGCGCAGAATGTGGCACTTGTGAAGGGCGCACTTGCCGGGCCGGGCTGGATCGATGCGGCAGCCGAACGGCGCGGCTTTCAGGAAGCGGTGCGCGCTTACAATATCCGCGGTACCCGTCTCGACGGGATGGTCGGCGCCTTGAGTGGTGGCAACCAGCAAAAGGTCCTGATCGCGAAGACGCTGGCGATCGAGCCCGAGATTGTGGTTTTCGATGAACCTACGCGCGGCGTCGATATAGGGGCCAAACAGCAGATCTATGAAGTCATTGCTCGTCTCGCGGAGGCAGGAAAAGGCGTCGTCGTCATTTCCTCCGAGATGCAGGAGATAGTGGGGCTCGCGGATCGGGTTCTCGTCATGCGTCAAGGCCGTATCACCGGCGAACTGCGAAACGGCGAAATTAGTGAGCAGGCGATCATACGCTTTGCGATGGGCTTGCAGGAGGAAATGCAGCATGTCTGATCGAACCGCTGAAACGACCGGTGCAGTTGCGGAGAACCGCGCGGTTCTGTCGAGGATACTCACTTCTACGGGACCGTTGCTGGCACTTGTACTGTTGATGCTGATCGGCCTTCTGATGAGCGATAGTTTCCTGACCTACGAAAACTTGACCAATGTCTTTACCCGCAGCGCGATCATCGGCATTATCGCCATCGGTGCGACCTTTGTGATAACTGCAGGAGGCCTCGATCTTTCGGTCGGTTCGCTTTCGGCACTGATCTCTGGGCTCACCATCATGGCGATGAACGCCCTGGCGGACTGGTCCGACACTGGATGGCTTCTGGTTGTTGCCGGGATCGTGGTTTCCCTCCTTCTCGGTGCTTCGGCGGGCTTCCTTAATGGAGCCATGGTCGTCAAGGGTCGTGTCGAGGCTTTCATTGTCACGCTTGGTACAATGGGCATCTTTCGCGCGCTCGTGACCTGGCTTTCCGATGGCGGCGCGATCTCACTGAATTTTTCGCTGCGCGACGCCCTGCGGCCGATTTACTACAATGCCGTACTGGGAATCCCTATCCCCGTGATCGTGCTAATCGTGATCGCGATCGCTGCCGAACTCGTTTTGTGGAAAACGCGTTTCGGTCGCCACACCGCGGCCATCGGCTCCAATCGCAATGTCGCGCGGTTTTCAGCCATTCCGGTCGATAGGGTGCGCATCGCCACTTATGTGATCCAGGGGATTTGCGTCGCCATTGCAACCGTTATCTACGTGCCGCGTCTTGGATCGGCCACACCGTCGACGGGTCTGATGTGGGAGCTTGAGGCCATCGCTTCGGTCATCATCGGCGGCACGGCGCTTGCGGGCGGTTATGGGCGCATCTGGGGCACAATTGTCGGTGTGCTGATCCTGGGTTTTATTGCCAATATCCTCAATCTGACGGGCGTTGTTAGTCCATATCTCAACGGAGCCTTTCAAGGCGTCATCATCATCATCGCCGTGCTTTTGCAAGGGGACAGAGCGCCCGATTGAGTTGGGACATCGGCAGTGCCGCATCAATGAACTATCGATCACAGGAGGAGACGAAACATGCGAGGAAGAATAAGGACATATCTTGCCGCAGTCGGTATCGCGATCGCAGGCTGGGCCATGCCCGTACACGCTGCGGACACGCTGATCGGCGTATCGATCCCGGCCGCCACGCATGGCTGGACCGGGGGATTGAACTACCATACAAAACGCACGATTGATGCGATGAAGAAGGCGTTTCCGAATGTCGACTTCGTACTGACGACATCATCGAGTGCCACGCAGCAGGTCAACGATATAGAGGACATGATGGCGCGCGGGATCAAGGCGCTCGTCGTTCTGCCCATGGAATCGGATCCTCTTACCGAGCCTGTCAAGACCGTTAAGCAGAAAGGCGTTTTCGTTACCGTCGTCGATCGCGGGCTTTCAGAACCGGGTATAGAGAACCTCTACGTGGGTGGCGACAATCCCGAATATGGCAAGGTAGCCGCCGAATACTTCAAGGGAAAATTCCCTGACGGCGCAAAAATCGTGGTTTTGCGCGGTATTCCGACGACCATCGACAATATTCGCATCGAAGCGTTCAACGACGTTCTGAAAGGAACGAAAATTGAGGTTCTTGATATGCAGTATGGGAACTGGAACCCGGACAAGAGTTTCGAAGTGATGCAGGACATGCTGCAGCGCTTCCCTCAGATCGACGGTGTCTGGGCGGGAGATGACGATGCAGCTTTGGGTGCAATGGAGGCGATCAAGCAATCTGGCAGGAAGAATGTCGCAGTGCTTGGCGGCTCTGGCATGAACAAGGTCGTGAAGATGGTGATGGATGGCTCCGACCATGTGGACGCAGACATTTTCTATCCACCGACCCTGATCATCCCGGCAATTGAATTGACGACCATGAAGTACGCCACGCAGGCACCAATTACCGGTCGCTATGTACTTGGCAGCCCGCTCATCACGAAGGAGAATGCTGCGGAGTTCTACTTCCCGGATTCCCCGTACTGATGACGGTCAACCTCACAGTTTTACGTCCGGTGCCACGTGCACCGGACGTTTTCGTTTCCGAATTCATTTTCGTGCGTCAACACCTGTTACGGTAGGAATTCGAGGGGCCGAATGATCATGCTGTACCCGCGCCGCCACGGCAACGACCAGAGCTTGCGCCAGACACATGGGAGCAGCGAGCGAGCGAGAAAATGTGTAGTCATGTTCGGGAACAGCAAAGAGCACCCGGGCGGATTTTGCCAGCGGCGAAAGCGTGCTGTCTGTGATCGCAACGATCTCTATTCCCTTGGCACCCGCTTCCTCGACGATGTTCACGACTTCATTGGCGTAAGAGCGGAACGACACTGCCACCAGCACATCGTTGTTGCGCATCGTCCTAGCCATATGCGTGGCGAGCCCACCGGAGGAACTGAGCAGAACGCAGCGCTTGCCAAGCATTGTCAGGACATAGCGCAAAAGCTCAACGACAGGCTCGGAGCGTAGCTGTCCGAGTAGATAGATTGTATCCGCCTTAAACAGGGCGTCGGCGGCATAGGTCAGATCTTCCTGTGAAATATCCTCCAGCAATTCCTGCAGGGAGGCGATATCGCGCACAACCAGTTCACGGAGCAGGCTTACTTCCGAATGGTCGCTGCTCTGTCGCAATTCAGTTTCCAGTGCCCTGACGCGGGCTTCGAATCCCGGTGCTGCTGTGGCCAACCTTTGCTGGAATAGAACCTGCAGTTCCTTGAAGCCCTTGTAACCGAGTGACTGGGCAAAACGCACAAAGCTGGACGCATGAATCCCGCATCGTTCCGCGATGGCGTTGACCGACTGGACAGCGACGTCGTTCGGATTTTGCGTCAGGAATACGGAGATGCGCTGATAGGTCTTGCTCATCTGATCATGCTGCTCGTGAATGAGCTTGATCAGTTCTTCATAATTGCTCGGAATGTTCGCTGAACCCATACAATTCTCCGTTGCGTCATTGTGCAATAAATATTGCAGCAAGCCAAGTGTGGCATAACCGCAAGGAACAAAAAGGCGCCCGGCTCTACTATCCGGGCGCCAGGAAGGCGATCGTTGCGCCTTGGGAAGCAATCAGCGTGGTAACTTCATCCATCGCCCCGCCTTCGAAGATTGCTGGATTGTCTCCACTAGCGTCTGGATGCGCAGGCCAGCGGTGAAGCCGAATGGCTCGGGAATTTCGCCCGCAATGGCGCGTAAAAAGCCTTCGATCTCGATGGCCTTGAGATCATTGAAGCCGAGCTGGTGGCCGGGCGCGACGCAGAAACGGCCGTAAGGCGCATGATCCGGTGCCGCCTCGATCCGTCGAAAACCCCGGCGGCCGGCGACATCTTGTGTCGAATAGAAATGTAGTTCGTTGAAGCGTTCCTGGGTGAAGGCGAGCGCGCCTTTTTCGCCATAAATCTCGAAAACGTGCTGCATTTTGCGGCCGGTAGCGATCCAGTTGCCCTCAATCGAGCCCTGCGCGCCGCTGGCGAAGCGCAGGAACGCGCGGCCCACGTCGTCCACCTCGACTTTGCGCACCCCGCCTTTCCCGTCGGGGCGTTCCGCGATCATGGTGATGCAGTCGCCCATGACGTCACTGATCGGGCCGATCAGAAATTCGGCTGTCGCCAGCGCATGGCTGCCGATATCCGCAAGCGCGCCACCGCCGGCGGGATCGTGCCTGAAGGTGAAGGTACCCGTTGCGTTTGCCATATAATCCTCGGCGTGCAGGCCGCGATAGCCGCGAATTTCCCCCAATTCGCCGGCGGCAATCATATCACGCGCTAGACGCATCATGGGATTGCAGAGATAGTTGAACCCGACTTGGGTCTTAATTCCTTTGGCTGTCGCAGCCTCGGCCATTTCCCGCGCATCCGCTGCCAGTGGCGCGAGCGGTTTTTCGCAATAGACGTGCTTGCCCGCAGCGATGGCGGTCAGCGCCATTTCCTTGTGCAGTGCATTGGGCGCGGTGATGTCGATCAGATCGATTTCGGGGTTGGCGACCAGGTCACGCCAGTCGGCGGTCGAGTGATCGAAGCCGAAATCCGTTGCCGCGCGTTCGGCTGCCTCAGGGGTGATATCGGCGACTGTATGCAATTCGATCCGATAGGGAAGGTCAAAAACCTTCTGGGCGGACGCGAAGCCGAACACATGGGCCTTGCCCATAAAACCGGTGCCGATCAGGCCAACGCGCAGTTTCCGCTTGTCACGCATGGGCGAACTCCTGATTGACGATCAGATGCGGCTCGATGGTTCCCGCCAGAAAATTGATCGCATTTTCGATGGATGCAATCGCCATTCGCTCCCCGCACTCGGCGGTGAGGCCAGCGATATGGGGAGAGAGAAGGACTGCGTCATGGAAGAACAGTGGCGATCCGTCAACGGGCGGCTCCTCTTCGAACACGTCGACGCCCGCAGCCCCGACTTGTCCGGATGCGAGCGCGTCCGCGAGCGCCTTTTCGCACACCACACCTCCGCGCGCTGTATTGGCGAGGATGACGCCGGGTTTCATTTTCGCGAGTTCCGCGGCGCCGATAGCCGGCGTGTCACTTCTGGGGATGTGGACCGAAATGCAGTCTGCCCAGCCCAGTCCCTCATCGAGCGAAACCGGCGTTACCGCGCCTTCCGGCCAACCAGCCTTTTCGAGCAGGGGATCGCAGGCGCGAACTTGCATTCCGAAGCCAGAAGCCATGCGGGCCAGATGCCGCCCGATGCGGCCATAGCCGAGGATAAGCAGGTTCTTGCCGGATATTTCCCGCTGTTGCAGCTTGTTGCGCCAGTCCCACTGGCCTGGCTCGCGCACGGCGCGGTCAGCGCGGAGCGCCCGTTTGGCCCCGGCCAGAAGCTGCATCATTGCGTGTTCGGCGACCGACACCGAATTGACGTCGCCGACGATGGTGAGTGCGATGCCGCGCGCATTCAGCGCCCCAAGATCGACGGCGTCATAGCCAACGCCGTGGCGCGACACCACCTTGAGATGCTCGGCCCGCGCGATGGTCGCAGCGGAAAGCGGCTGCGTGCGCAGCACCATCGCATCCGCCCTGGCGATCAGTGGCGCATAGGAGGCTTCCGACACTTCCTCGACGTAATCGACGGTGAAATCCCGGCTTTTCAACTGCTCTAGCAGCGCCTCGCCGGACGGGTGAAGTTTTCCCGCCACCAGAAGATGCGGCATCAATAGGCTCCTTCCGTCGCCTTTGTGAGGGTCGCGCCGGTTAGTTCGCGCCATCTAGCGACGGAGGCGGCAGCGGCGGCGGCGAGCAGGCGCGTGTCGCCGGAGACGGTGGTGAGATCGAAACCCCATTCTACTGCGCGGGCGGCATATTCGGCCGTTCCGCAATGCAGGCAGGCGCGGATATCATTCTTTCTGCAGACGGCGACAATATACTGGATTAGTTCAATCATTTCCGGCTCCTCCCGATCGAAACCGGGCGGCAGACGACCTTCCTGCGTGCCGAGTGTCAGATCGGCGGGGCCTACGTAGATGCCATCGAGGCCCGGCGTCGCGGCGATCTCCTCTAGATTGTCTACGCCCTCGCGGGTTTCGATCATGGCGAGCGCCACGACCTCGTCATTGGCAGCCACGCCATAGCTTCCATAGGCGAAGGCGGCACGGGTGGGGCCGAAACTGCGCTGGCCCTTCGGCGGATAGCGCATATAGCTGACGAATTCCGCAGCTTCCGCTGCCGAATTGATCATCGGGCAGATGATCCCCTGCGCCCCGGCGTCGAGCGCCTTCATAATGACGCCGGGCTCGCGCCATGGCGCGCGCGCCATGACCGTGACGCCCGAAGCGCGCATGGCCTGCAGCATCGGCAACGCCGAATTATAATCGAGCGCACCATGCTGCATGTCGATGGTGATGGAATCATAGCCCTGCGCCGCCATGATTTCGGCGGTGAAAGGATTGCCGATGGAAAGCCAGCCATTCATGGCTGGCTGGCCCTCGGACCAGAGTTTTTTGAGCCTGTTGGTGAACATGCGGCCTCCTCAGAACACGATCTGCGCTAGTTTGGTATCGAGATAGTCCTGTATCCCCTCCAATCCCCCTTCGCGCCCCATGCCGGAATGATTGGTCCCCCCGAAGGGCGCTTCAGAAGCGGCGAGCGCGAAGCTGTTGATCCCGACCATGCCCGCCTTGAGCGCGGCAACGGTGCGCCGGGCGCGATCCGGCGAGCGGGTGAAGGCGTAGGCCGATAAGCCCATATACGACGCGTTGGCACGGGCCAACGCCTCTTCTTCGCTCTTGAAGCGGGTGATTGCGGCGATGGGGCCGAAATTTTCCTCCGCGAATACTTTCATGTCATCGGTCACGTCGGTGAGAACCGTCGGTTCGAAAAAATATCCGGCGTTGAACTGGGCCGGGCGCTTGCCACCATGGGCGAGCGTCGCCCCGGCGGCGATAGCGCTCGCGACGATGGAGTCGATTTCCGCGAGCCGGTTGGCGTTGATTAGCGGCCCCATGCCGGTTTCGGGATCGAGTCCGTCGCCGAGCCGGATCTTCTTTGTCCGTTCGACGAAGCCTTCGACGAAGGTGTCATGCAGGCTCTCATGAATGAAGAAGCGGTCC
Organism: Brucella lupini; assembly: GCF_002252535.1. Classification (NCBI taxonomy): domain Bacteria; kingdom Pseudomonadati; phylum Pseudomonadota; class Alphaproteobacteria; order Hyphomicrobiales; family Brucellaceae; genus Brucella; species Brucella lupini. The sequence continues at coordinate 53,462 of NZ_NNRN01000056.1, read as the reverse complement.
GGCGTGACGCATACCTGCCCGCAGTTGGCGAATTTGGTCGGCACGGCGAGATCGAGCGCCGTTTCCAGATCGGCGTCGTCATAGACGATCAGTGGCGCGTTGCCGCCGAGCTCCATCGAGACTTTTTTGACCGTATCCGCGGCGTCACGGATCATCTGCTGGCCGATGCGGGTCGAGCCCGTCAGCGACACTTTACGTACGCGGTTGTCCGCCATGATCGGCGCATAGGTCGAGCCCGTATCGCCGACCACCAGATTAAAAGCGCCGTCAGGCAGGCCCGCCGTACGCAGGCAATCCACCATGACCATGGCGACGCCCGGCGTCTGCGACGAGGGGCGCAGCACGACGGAACACCCGGCGGCGAGCGCTGGCGCGAGCTTTCGCGCCGGCAGCGCCGCCGGAAAGTTCCAGGCGGTGAAGGCGCCGACGACGCCGAGCGGTTCATGCGTGACCTCGAAGCGACCGCCCGCCACGCGGCTGTCGACGATACGGCCATAGATGCGCCGTGCCTCCTCCGCATACCAGCGGAACTGGTCGCAGGCGAGGCCCCATTCGCGTCCCGCCTGCGCCGCTGGTTTACCGGTTTCGGCGGTTATCATTCGCACGGCTTCGTCCGTGCGGCGGATCATTTCGTCGGCGGCCTTGTGCAGCGCGTCGGCTCGCGCGAAGCCGCCCATGGCGCGCAACGGCTGCAAACCCGCGGTGGCGGCGTCGAGCGCTCTGCGGGTATCTTCGAGCGTCGCCAGCGGCACGGAGCCGAGCGGCTTTTCGGTGACTGGCGAAACGACCTCTCCCAAGGCCGAACCTTTCGACCAATGGCCGCCAATGAAGAGTCCAAAATTCGTATACATGATCTATCCAATATCGCGGGTGGGAATGGTGCGTCCTTCGGTCAGAGAGCGGATCGCCGCTTCGGCCAGAATGAGTGCCTGCCTGCCGTCCTCGAAGCTGACTTCCGGTTGACTGCCCTGTTCGACGGCGTCGACAAAGGCGCTGATCTCGGCGGCGAAGGCTTCGGCGTAGCGGTCGATGAAGAAGTTCATCAGTGCCGGCTTGCGGTCGGTGAAATCCGCACCGTATAGGCTGAGTTTGGTGAGGGTGCGGTTTTCCGAAATCGCCATGCCGCCGCTGCCGAACGCCTCGACGCGCTGGTCGTATCCGTAAACGGCTTGGCGAGAATTATTGATAATGCACTGCCTGCCGGATGCGGTTTTCAGCAACACCGTGACCGTATCGTAATCATTGCAATTTTCCATCAAAGTTGGATCAACCAGCCTCGAACCGGTAGCGAAGACCTCCTCGATTTCCTCGCGCAGAATAAAGCGCGCCATATCGAAATCGTGGATAGTCATGTCGCGGAAGATGCCGCCCGACACCTCGATATAGGCCGCGGGAGCCATGCCGGGATCGCGCGAGGTGATGAAGACCTGATGTACGTCGCCGATCTGGCCATTTTCGATGGCCTGGCGCACTGCGCGGTGGCCGCTGTCGAACCGGCGCACGAAACCGAGCATGATCGGCAGTTTGCTGCCCGAGATCGCTTTCGCACAGGCGTTGACGCGGGTGAGCGACAGGTCGATCGGCTTTTCGCACAGGACAGGCTTGCCAGCGGCGACGGCCTGCTCGATAAGGTCCGCGTGGGTGGCCGTGGACGTGGCGATCAGCACGGCGTCGACGGCGTCGGAGGCGAAGATCGCCTCAGCCGAATCGAACAACGGAACGCCGAATTTCTGAGCTATTTCCTGCGCAGCCGGGACATGCAGGTCAAAAACGCCTGCCAATCCGGCGCGCGGATGCGCTGCGATATTTTCGGCGTGCATCCGTCCAATGCGGCCGACGCCGAGCACTGCAATATTGAGCATGAAGTCTCCTCCCGGAATTTTGTGCAATAATCATTGCAAGATTGTTGCATTGTCAATATGTATTCCGTAATCTTCAGAAATACCCATCCGCAGGAGGAGGCGAGATGACCAGAAACACAGTGCGTCTGACCATGGCTCAGGCTCTTGTCCGTTACCTTTGCAACCAGTTCACCGAGATTGACGGTGTGCACGTGCCGCTGTTTGCTGGCGTATTCGGTATTTTCGGCCATGGCAACGTGACGTGTCTTTCGGAAGCGCTGGAGCCGGTTCAGGACCAACTGCCGACATGGCGCGGCCAGAACGAGCAATCTATGGCCCTGGCCGCCATCGGCTTCGCTAAGGCGAAGCGCCGCCGACAGATCATGATCGCGGCGACCTCCATCGGGCCGGGCGCGGCCAATATGGTGACGGCAGCGGGCGTGGCCATGGCCAACCGCCTGCCGGTGCTGCTTCTGGCCGGCGATACTTTCGCCAACCGCCTGCCGGACCCGGTCCTGCAGCAGGTCGAGCACTTCGGCGACCCGACGATCACCGTCAACGACGCTTTCAAGCCCGTCGTGCGCTATTGGGACCGCATCACCTTACCGGAGCAGATCATCCACTCGTTGCCCCAGGCGATTGCGACCATGCTTGATCCCGCCGATTGCGGGCCGGCCTTTATCGGTCTGGCGCAGGACACGCAGGAAATCGCCTTTGATTATCCCGAAATCTTCTTCAAGCCGAAAGTCTGGAAAATCCCGCGCCCGCGCCCCGATCGTGACGCGGTCACAGCGGCCGTGGAACTGCTCAAATCGGCCAAACGCCCGCTGATCATTTCGGGCGGTGGCGTGCGCTATTCGCTGGCCGAAAACGAAGTGGCCGACTTCGCGCTGAAGCGGGGGATCCCAGTCGTCGAAACCATCGCCGGCAAGGGCGCGATGACGCACGAGCATCCCGCGCATGCGGGGCCGCTCGGCATCGTCGGTTCGACCTCGGCCAACGCGCTCGCCAAAGAGGCGGACGTCATTCTAGCCATCGGCACGCGCTTGCAGGATTTCACCACCGGCTCATGGACCGCCTTCGCCGAGGCCGCGCAATTTATTTCGGTCAACGCGGCGCGCTTCGATGCGGTCAAGCACCGGGCATTGTCCGTAGTCGGCGATGCGCTGGAGACAGTGCGGGAACTGGACGCGGGACTTGGCGATTACAAGGCTGACGCCGGCCTGATGAAGCAGGCCAAGACGCTGTTCGCCGACTGGAACAAGGTGCTCGACGAGCACCAGATGCGCACTAACGCGCCAGTGCCGTCATATGCGCAAGTGGTGGGTGTGCTCAACGCGGTGGCGAAGCCGGAAGATACCCTGATCGCGGCGGCGGGCGGCACACCCGGCGAGGTGGTCAAGGGCTGGAGGGTCAAGAATCCAAACACGTTCGATTGCGAATTCGGCTTTTCCTGCATGGGGTATGAGATTTCGGCGGGCTGGGGCTGTGCCATGGCGCAAGAGGGCCCAGGAGCAACCGGCGGCACGCCGATCGTCATGCTGGGCGACGGCACCTATATGATGATGAATTCCGATATCTATTCGGCAGCGCTCACCGGCCACAAGATGATCGTGGTGGTGTGCGACAATGGTGGCTATGCGGTGATCAATCGATTGCAGCAGGCTAAGGGCGTGCCGGGCTTCAACAATCTCCTGACCGATTGCCGCGTACACAATCGCCAGAATCCGCTTCATGTCGATTTCGTCAAGCACGCTGAGGCCATGGGCGCTCAGGCTCGCAAGGCCGACAGTCTCGCCGACCTGGAGGAGGCGATGAAATGGGCGCAGGGCAATGACGGAGTGACCGTCATTTCCATCGTGTCCGACGCATGGAAATGGGTGCCGGGCGACGCCGACTGGGACGTAGGCGTGCCCGCTGTCTCAACATTCGAGAAGGTTCGCGCCGCCCGCAAGGCACAGGAAAAAATTCGTGAAGCGCAGCGGACAGGTGTTTGATATGAAAGCCAAACTGGGGATAGCCCCGATAGCCTGGTGGAACGACGATCTGGCGGAACTCTCGGATGATGTGAGTTTGGAAGAATGCCTGCGTCAGGCCTCCATTGCCGGTTTCACCGGCATGGAGACGGGACGCCGCTTTCCGATGGATATTTGGGAACTCGGGCCGGTTCTGAATAAATACGGAATTTCCGTCTGCGGCGGCTGGTTTTCAGGCCAGTTGCTCGACGGCGATATTGAGGCGGAGAAAGACCGTATCTCCCAGCAAATGGCGTTCTTCATCGCCGCGCGCGCGCCCTGTATCGTCTATGGTGAGACGGCGCGGTCAATTCAGGGCGTGCGCTCTGCGCCGCTTGCAACCAAACCAAAGCTGGACGAGGCCGAAATGGCGGCTTATGGGCGCAAGATGTCGGATTTTGCCGACTGGTGCGCCAGGCAGGGCATGCCGATTTCCTATCACCACCATATGGCGGCAGCAGTCGAGACGGAAGCCGAACTTGACCTGTTAATGAAGCACTCATCAGTGCCGCTGTTGTTCGACGCTGGGCATATGGCTTTCGCCGGCGGCGACGTCATGCGCGTGATCGACAATCATCACGAGCGCATTAGCCATGTCCACACCAAGGACATACGCTGCGCGGTGGTGGACGGGCTCGACCGAACCCGGGAAAGCTTTCTCGACGCCGTCATCAAGGGCGCGTTCACGGTTCCAGGCGATGGTGATTTGGACTTCGAAGCCATCGTTGGGGCATTGATGGGCAAGAATTATGAGGGATGGTTCGTAGTCGAAGCGGAACAGAATCCGGTTGCCAATCCGCCATTGGAGATGGCGCGTAAGGGTCACATGGAGTTGCAGCGCGTTATGGCGGCGGCGGGATATGAGGTTGTAATATGAACAGGATCGAAGGAAAGGTCGTCGTTGTCACCGGTGGCACGCAGGGACTTGGCGCGGCTGTTGCCCGGCTCTTCTCGCAGGCCGGCGCGGCGGGTATCGCCATTATCGGGCGCGGCGTCGAAAAGGGACAGGCGGTCGCAAAAGAGATCGCCGAAGGCACTGGTGTTCCTGTCGAGATGATTGCAGCCGATCTGGCTGATATCAACGATGTGCGCGGCATCGTTCCCGCCGTTGACGAGCGGTTTCATCGGGTAGACATTCTGGTCAACGCCGCTGGCCTGACCGATCGCGGCAATCTGCTCAACACCACACCCGAACTTTTCGACCGCATGTTCGCGGTTAATACGCGCGCGCCATTCTTTTTGATGCAGGATGCCGCCAAGGTCATGATCCGCGAAGGGATCGAGGGCCGCATTGTGAATATTGGTTCGATGTCTGGATTGGTTGGACAGCCATTTCTTGCTCCCTACGCCGGTTCCAAGGGCGCGCTGGCCACGCTGACGCGCCATGCCGGCTTCGCCCTGATGCGCCACCGCATCCATGTCAACCAGTTAGATATCGGCTGGATGAACTCGGACCATGAGCGTGCGCTGGTGCTGGCGGAAACTGGCGACCCGGATTTCATCGACCGTGCGGCCACGCAAAAGCCGTTCGGTCGCATTCTCGATCCTGCCGAGGTCGCCCGCGCTGTCCTTTGGATGGCGTCGGACGATAGTGGCATGATGACCGGCGCAGTGGTTCCCTTCGACCAATCGGTCCATGGCGGTTACGACGACGCGCCGGTTCCCGCCAGCAAGCTGGAGGCATGATGATGCGCACCATTAAGGGCCCCGGCGTCTATCTAGCGCAGTTCGCGGCGGACGACGCTCCCTACAATACGCTTCCTGGACTGGCGAGATGGGCCGCGGACAAGGGTTTTAAAGGCGTGCAGATTCCCACATGGGACACGCGCCTGATCGATATGAAAAAGGCGGCGGAAAGCGACGCCTATTGCGACGAGATCAAGGGCATGCTTGCCGATTTTGACTTGCAGATCACCGAATTGGCATCGCATATCACCGGGCAGCTTGTCGCTGTGCATCCGGCGCACGACACGATCATGGACAGTTTTGCACCTGAGCATGTTCGGGGCGCTCCGGCGGCACGGCGCGCGTGGGCGGAAGAACAATTGCGCTTTGCCGCCCGGGCCTCGAAGCGGCTCGGCATTGACCGGCACGTCACCTTTTCCGGCGCGCTGCTCTGGCCTTATCTCTATCCCTATCCGCAATGGCCCGAAGGGCTGATCGAGGAAGGTTTCGATGAACTGGCGAAACGCTGGACGCCGATCCTGAATGACTTCGACGCACATGGCGTCGACGTCTGCTACGAGATTCATCCGAGCGAGGACCTGCATGACGGCCATAGCTGGGAGTTGTTCCTCGACAAGGTTAAGGAGCATCCCCGCGCCAATTTGATGTATGATCCGTCGCACCTCGTTTTGCAGGCGCTGGATTATCTGGCATTCATCGATCATTACCACGACCGGATCAAGACGTTTCACGTCAAGGACGCGGAGTTCCGCCCCGATGGAAAGTCGGGCGCTTACGGCGGTTATCAGCCTTGGTCGAAGCGGGCGGGCCGGTTCCGTAGTCCTGGCGACGGTCAGGTCGATTTCGGCGCGATCTTCACGAAGCTGACGACCTACGGTTTCGACGGCTGGGCTGTACTGGAATGGGAATGCTTCGTCAAAAACCCCGAGGACGGCGCCGCTGAAGGCGCGAAATTCATCGCCGATCACATCATCCGCGTCTCCGACCGCGCCTTCGACGATTTCGTCAAATCAGGTGCCAATCGCGGCGCGAACCGGGCTATGCTCGGATTGGGGGAAAAATGAGTAATCATCGAGTTTTGCGTCTTGGCATGATCGGTGGAGGGCAGGGGGCCTATATCGGCAACATTCACCGACTGGCATCGCGGCTGGACGGCCAGTGGCAACTGACTGCCGGAGCCTTCGACGTTGATCCCAGCCGGGGACGTGAATTCGCAATCGCCGAAGGGCTTGATCCGGCGCGCAGCTATGGAACCTATCAGGAACTAATCTCCGGCGAGACGACGAGGGACGGCCGGGTGGACGCAGTTGCCATCTGCACGCCGAATTTCACGCATTACCCGATTGCCAAAGCGCTGATTGAAGCGGGCTTCGACGTCATCTGCGAAAAGCCGTTGACGGCGACGTTGGACGACGCCATTTCACTGGAAAAGCTCGCGCGCGAAAGTGGGCGCTTTGTCGGTGTGACCTACACCTATTCCGGCTATCCGATGGTGCACGAGGCTCGCGTGCGGGTGGCACGCGGCGAGATCGGCGACATCCGCACGGTGCAGGTGGAATATCCGCTGGAATGGATGGCGACGGCCATTGAAAAACAAGGAAACGCGCAGGCCGCATGGCGTACAGACCCTAAGAAGAATGGCCGCGGTGGCTCAATCGGTGACATTGGTACCCATGCCTATCATCTCGCAGGCTTCGTAACCGGGTTAAAGCTACAATCGCTGACGGCGGATCTCGCAACCTTCGTCGAGGGCCGCGCGCTGGACGACAACGCCCATGTGATGATGCGTTATGAAGGCGGTGCGCGCGGACTCCTATGGTCGTCGCAGGTTGCGCTCGGCAATTCGAACGGCGTACGTCTGCGCGTGTTCGGATCGAAGGGATCCTTTGCCTGGTTTCAGGAGCAGCCCAACGAACTCGTCTATTCGCCGCTAGACGGTCGCGTTCAAGTTATCAAACGCGGCGCTGACGATTTGTCTGAAGACGCTAAATTGCGCAGTCGTACACCTCCTGGTCATCCGGAGGGGTATCTGGAAGCCTTCGCCAATCTGTATGCAGGCTTCGCCGAAGCAATCCTGGCGAGGAGGGAAGGCCGAGAGCCCTCCCTGCTTGGTCAAAATCTGCCGCTTGCTTATGATGGGCTGAAGGGTGTCGCCTTCGTAGAGGCCGTGGTCGATAGCAGTGAAGCCAAGGATTGTCACTGGATCACGCCAGTTGCGATTTAAGAGGATGGACTGATGGGTATCAAGCGATGTTCGATCTGAACGATGCACGTTTCAAGCCGCTCTGGTTGCGGGTAGTGTTGGTTGCCATTTGCTTTGGCTGGGCTGCATTTGAATTGGTTAGCAGCAGCCCGGGATGGGCCGCCATCTTTGCTGTGATAGGTGCATGGGCCGTTTGGGGTTTCTTCATTAATTTCCATCCGGATGGGAAGAATGCGCCGGAATAACGAGATCGTATCAAGGCAGCAAACACACGATAGAATGCGCCAATACGGGTATATTTGAGTTATTATCTGCAACCTCCGCTGCGTGAATGACTGCAATCTTGAGGTGATTGTTTTCCGAAGGTCGGGTGTCGATTTGTGCGACTTAACGACAGGGAGCGGATCAGTGAATAAGGTATCCACCTGAGCTCTATCGATGGACTTGCTAAGCACCGAGCCGCAAAGGATCGGTGCCCAGCCGTTCGGGCATGCTTTAATATCTCACTCAAAATCGATCGGCAGCACATCCGCCGGGATATTCTGATAGCTGACGGGGCGCAGGAAGCGGCGGATGGACATGGTTCCGACGCTGGTCGCACCGAAATTGGTGCTGGCCGGGTAGGGGCCGCCATGAACCATCGAATCGACCACTTCCACGCCGGTCGGGAAACCGTTGGCCAGAACGCGTCCGGCCTTGCGCTCCAGAACTGGCAGAAGCTTGCGGGCGTCTGCGGCATCGTCCTTGTCCATATGCAAGGTCGCCGTTAGCTGGCCTTCAAAGCCCTTGGCCAGATGCACCATGTCATCGACCAACTTGACGCGAACGACAACGCCGAGCGGGCCGAACACTTCTTCACCAATGGTATGATCGCCGAGGAAGGCTTCGCCGGTTGTCTCGTAGAGATTGGGCGAGGCTTCGCGGCCCTTGCTTTCTGTGGTCAACACCGGCTTGACGGAATTGCGGCTGTCGAAATGCGCCTTGCCGTCCTGATAGGCCTTGGCAATGCCATCGGTCAGCATGACCTGCGGCGCAACCTTTTCCAGAGCGCTGCGGGTCGACTGCACAAAGCTGTCGGCTTCCGAACCGTCGATAACCACGGCAATGCCGGGATTGGTGCAGAACTGACCGGCACCCATCGTCAATGATCCAGCCCAGCCTTCGCCGAGCGACGAGGCGCGTGCCTTCATGGCTTCCGGCAGCAGGAACATCGGATTGACCGAGCCAAGCTCGCCGAAGAAAGGAATCGGCTCCGGGCGCTGTGCGCACAGGTTGAAAAGGGCGCGGCCACCGCCAAGCGAACCGGTAAAACCGACTGCCTTGATGAGCGGATGCGTGACGAGTGCTTCGCCGACCTTGCGGTCACCGCCCTGAATGAGACTGAATACGCCCTTCGGCATGCCGGTCTTGGCGATGGCGGCCTGAATGGCGTCAGCGACGATTTCTCCGGTGCCGGGATGGGCGGAGTGACCCTTCACAACCACCGGGCAGCCCGCGGCAAGGGCGGCTGCTGTGTCGCCACCAGCAGTCGAGAAAGCGAGCGGAAAGTTGGAAGCGCCGAAAACGGCAACCGGGCCGATAGGACGCTGCATCAGGCGGATTTCCGGACGCGCTGCAGGCTTGCGGTCGGGCTGGGCCTCATCGACGCGACGGTCGAGATAATCGGCCTTGCGAATATGGTTGGCAAAAAGGCGCAGCTGGCCGGTGGTGCGTCCGCGTTCGCCTTCAAGACGGCCGGTCGGCAGGCCGGTTTCCTGCGTGCCGATTTCTGTGATGGCAGCAGCACGGGCTTCAATTTCGTCGGCAATGGCTTCAAGGAAGAGGGCGCGTTCTTCGCGGCTTGTATAACCATAGGTCCAGAAAGCGTCTTCCGCTGCTTCGCAGGCGCGCGCTACCAGAGCGGGCGTACCAACCGCGAATTCATGCGATGGACCTGTTGCCGGTGTTGAAGCGAACGTCGTCTCCCCCGCAACCCACTCGCCAGCTATCAGGTGTTGTCCATGGGGTTCAAAACTCATTTCGATTCCTTTCCGTAGCAATCACCGCATTGCGATCTGTATTTTCACATCCGCCTGATGAGCCGCATCCGCACGCTTGAATGCGTCAACGCTATCCTTGAATTCATATGTCTCAGAGATCAATGACATCCATCGCGATCGCCAAGCGTCAAATCGATATCAATATCGCGCAAAGCCAGTTCGCGCGCCTTTTCCAGAACAAGTGCGAGAGCCATGTTAGTCCTAGATACTTGTATAGCCAGCGTCTGCAGTGACAATCGAGCCAGTCATCAGGCTTGAAGCGTCTGAGGCAAGGAACTGGACGATAGAGGCGATCTCCTCCGGCTTGCCCATGCGACCAGTGGGCGTCAGGTCGAGCCAGCGCTCAACCAGCCCCGGCTGATTTTCAAGTCCATGCAGCAATGGCGTTTCGATATAGGTTGGCGCAACCGCATTCACCCTGACACCTCTTTTGGCCCATTCGACTGCGAGTGAGCGTGTGAGGTGGTGTACTCCGGCTTTCGAGGCGTTGTAGTGGCATTGTGGCTGCGGTACATTAACGATATGTGCCGACATCGAACCGATATTGATGATTGAACCCTTGCCGTTCTCCAACATTCGACGACCGAAGGCTCGACAGGTGCGGAATACGCCGCTGAGATTGACCTCAATGACACGATCCCATTGATCGTCCGTCATGTCTTCAGCGGCGACATTGTTGACGATACCTGCATTGCAGACGAGCACGTCAAGTGGCTGTATGTCATTCGCCAGCGCGTTCAACTGAACGCTGTCAGTAACATCGAGCTGCCGGGCGCTTGCAGACCCACCGATTTCTCTTGCGGTGGTCTCGGCGCGTGACAGATCAATATCGGTGCAGACCACCATCGCCCCGGTTTGCGCCAAGGCTTGCGCACATGCTGCACCTATTCCCTGACCGGCCCCTGTTACCAGTGCCAGCCGACCGCTCAAATCCATTCTTGCACGATAGGACATTTTTGTTCTGCCGTTCCTAAATCAAACCGCGTTTGGCCATGTCTCGCATCAGCGAGCGCATACCGTAAGCCCATGGACGCGCCTTGTCCGACGTCGTGACGACATTTCGCAAGGTTCCAAGTGTTGGCGTCGAAATCTCGACGACGTCACCTTCTTTGTGGGTGAAGCCGCTGCCTTTTTCCGCACGATCCTGCGTGGGAGCAAACATGGTTCCCAAAAATAGCAGGAATCCATCAGGATATTGATGGCTGGCATTGATGGTCTGTGCGACCAGATCGGCAGGTCTCCGGCTGATCTCGGCCATATTGGAGCGCCCTGACATTTCAAAGCCGTCTTCTCCTTTGACGGACATTTCAAGTGTTGCATTCTCAATGTCACCGAGCGTAAATCCAGCGTCAAACAGGCGGATGAACGGGCCGATGGCGCAGGAAGCATTATTATCCTTGGCCTTGCCGAGGAGGAGCGCTGATCGACCTTCAACGTCGCGCAGATTGACGTCATTTCCAAGTGTAGCGCCACGTATATTGCCGTTTTTGTCTACCGCGAGCACGATTTCGGGTTCGGGGTTGTTCCACTTCGAAATCCGGTTGACGCCGACTTGCGCGCCATGGCCAACGGCAGACATGGGCTGCGATTTGGTGAAGACCTCAGCGTCAGGTCCAATACCCACTTCAAGATATTGCGACCAAAGCCCTTCTTTCTCCAAGGCAGTCTTTACCTCAACGGCCTGCTCAGAGCCAGCGCGTATGTTGGACAGGCTTCCGCCGATCAGTTCACCGATGCGCTTGCGGATCGCGTCGGCTTTTGCCGGGTCGCCTGACGTCCGCTCATCGATGACGCGCTCGATCATGCTTTGCGCAAAAGTGACCCCACATGCCTTGAGCGCTTGGAAATCACAAGGTGCAAGCCATGAATGGCGAGGCGATTCATAACCTGTTTCGTGTGGAGAAAGAACGAAATCGTCGGGATTGCCGAGCTTTTCGCCCTGTAGACCATCAAAGCGATCTGCGGGATCATTGTCGAGGAAGTCGCTAACTGAAATCACCGAGTTTGTGACATCAATCACCTCACCATCGCGAATGATGACAACACTGGGCGCTGACAGATCGGCGCGCCATACACGCCCGACCAGGCGGGCCTTTTCATGAGAATCGGGAAGCATGCTTCTCCTCCTTATATGTAGTAAAACTATTAAGTTTGTTACTGTTTCGTCAAGGTGTAATCAGCCTTTGCCGCGGACATCCTTGCCGACTTCGACCGAATCCACAGCGAATATCGTTGGAAAATCACTATACTCAACTGTTTTTGTCACCTAAAATGATTTCCTGTCGCCGGTCTCTTTTTTCGGATTGGCAAACCAGACGCAACGCGATATGTAGTTATGCTATATCAACGATCCTTGTGAACGTTGACGGCTCGGAATTGGGTGGAGAAAATCATGACCGATGCGATCCTATCGCGGCTTGATGGCAAGCTGTTCATCGACGGAAAATTCATAGAAGGACGCGGCGCGCGTATCGACGTCGAGAATCCGGCGCGTGGCGAAGTAATCGGGCAGATTGCGGCAACGACACCCGAAGAAATGGAGCAGGCAGTCGCAAGCGCGCGGGTCGCATTTCGTTCATGGTCCAAGGTTCCGGCCAGGGAGCGGTCACAAGCTCTCCACAGGCTCGGCGACCTGATATCCGCCGATGCTCCGCGCATGGCCCAGATCATGACGCTCGAACAGGGCAAGCCGCTCAATGAGGCCAAAGGCGAAATCCTCAAACTGGCAGAGGCCTGCCACTTTTATGGAGAGGAGGCTGTGCGCGTCCTGGGCGAAATCGTACCCAACGATCAGAACGGTTATCAAAGCCAGGTCATCCGCGAACCGATCGGCGTGGTCGGTGCAATTACACCCTGGAATTATCCTGCTGAGCTTGTTGGGTGGAAACTTTGCGCAAGCCTTGCTGCTGGTTGCACGATCATCATCAAGCCGGCAGAAATCACACCCTTTACCGCCCTGGCCATTGCTGAAAAGGTGACGGAGGCCAAGATTCCAGCGGGCGTCGTCAATGTCTTAACCGGCAAGGGCTCGCTCGTTGGCCAGGCACTCGTCGAGCATCCAGACGTTGACAAGATCGCCTTTACCGGCTCAAGCGCGGTTGGCCTTCATATCCAGAAGTCCTGTCCAACCGTAAAGCGCCTTTCATTGGAGCTTGGTGGCAATTGTCCGCTCATCATAACCGCCAGCGCCGACATTGATGCGGCAGTGAAGGGGGCCGTGCGCCGTTCCTTCCGCAATATGGGGCAGATTTGCATTGCAATTAATCGTATCTATGTGGCGCGCCCGCTCTACGAGACTTTTCTCGAAAAATTCGCGGTTGCCGCCAACGCATTGACCATAGGCGACGGTCTGCTCGAACCGGCTGCCGATATTGGGTCCATGGCTTCGCTTGCGCCCCTTGAAAAAACGCGCGAGCACCTGGCTGATGCATTGCAAAAAGGTGCAAGGCTCCTCGCCGGCGGCAAGGCGCCGGAAGGTGAAAAATTTGCCAGGGGGTTCTTCTTTTGCCCAACCATTGTCGCCGACTGTACTCATGAAATGAAGGTCATGAGTGAGGAAACCTTTGGTCCGCTTGTCGGTGTGGCGCCTTTCGACGGGCTGGAAGAGGCTGCGGCCCTAGCAAATGATACGCCTTATGGGCTTGCATCTTATGTCTATGCGCGCGACTTGCAGGAGATCTATCAGCTATCAAGCGACCTTGATTACGGTAATGTCGCCATCAACAATGTCGACGCGGGTATCATGAACGCGCCTTATGGAGGTCGTAAGCAAAGCGGCATCGGCTATGAGCATGGCCGGGAAGGCTTGCTGGAATATTTCAATTTCAAGCATATCCGCCTGCATCACGGCGTCGGAGCCTGACTTCATGACGTCCGCACTTCTAGGTATCGACATCGGAACTTCGGGCTGCAAAGCGCTGCTAGTGTCCGTCGAAGGCGATATTCTGGCCTCCAGCACCGCCACCTACGCGCTGTCGCAGCCTCGTGCCGGTTGGACCGAACAAGATCCCGCCCTTTGGATCGAGGGTGCGCGCAAGGCAGTGGCAAGCGTGATGGCGCAATACCCGGAGATTGAACTTCTCTGTGTCGGCCTTTCAGGGCAGATGCATGGCCTTACACCGCTCGACCAAAATAGAAAAATTCTGCGTCCGGCAATCTTGTGGAACGATCAACGCAACGCCGCTGAAGTGGAGGAAATCACAACAAAGGCTGGCGGGCTGGATGCTCTGATCGGCCAGACAAGCAATCGCATGCTGGTCGGTTATACCGGGGGCAAAATCGTCTGGATGAAAAATCATGAGCCGGATTTGTTTGCAAAACTGCATCATGTGCTCAACCCCAAAGATTATCTGCGACTGGTTTTGACGGGAGAACTTGCAACGGAAGTATCGGATGCGTCTGGCACCGGGCTTTTCGATGTGCGACAGCGCAAATGGGCATCGGGGCTGATCGAGACGCTCGATATTGACCCTTCTTTCTTACCCGACTGCCATGAATCTCATGAGATTTCCGGTCGCATCAACGCTTCTGGCGCAGCACTCTTCGGGCTTCCGGTAGGGGTACCTGTAGCGGGCGGCGGCGGCGACAGTGTCATTCAGACCATTGGTTCAGGCGTGATCGAACCCGGTCAGTTGCAAACAACAATCGGTACTGCTGGTATTCTGGCAGCGGCCCTGGATAAGCCCGTTCCAAGCGCGGACGGTCGCATCCAGATGTTCTGCAATGTCGCCCCTGCAAAATGGCATGCCATGGGCGTATCACTGAATGCGGGCGGAGCAATGGGTTGGTTCCGGTCAATCCTTGCCGATACCGGGCATGGTGACGATCTTACCTTCGATGCGGTAGCAAAAGCTGCTGCCTCCAGCACTCCAGGTGCGCGCGGACTATTATTCCTGCCTTATCTCAACGGTGAACGTTGTCCGCATCCAGATCCCGCAGCACGCGGTGCCCTCATCGGTCTCACAGCACGCCACACACTTGGCGATGTCTCGCGTAGTGTCATGGAAGGCGTTGTTCACGCCTTTTATGACATGCATGCGCTGATGAAATCTATGGGGATCGAGGGCCGGGTGATCAAGGCATCTGGCGGCGGCGCCCGATCACTATTGTGGCGACAAATTCAGGCCGACATGTTCGGTTGTGATGTGGTGACGACAGAAGGTGCTGCGGAAGGCGGGGCTTTTGGCGCGGCACTGGTGGCGGGAGTGGGAGTGGGCGTATGGAAGGACACGACTGAGGCAGCTGGCATCTTGCGCGAATTGACGTGTCAGAAGGCTGATCGTGCTGATAGTGCCGTCTATCACAAGGCACATGAAATCTATCGAGGTCTTTATCCTGCACTCTCCCGGAGCTTCCACGCTCTCGGCGATCCCGTTTTTGCTGGCTGACCGTCGAACAGGTCCAACCAAAGGATTTTTCGAGTTATGAAACAATATTCAGCTTTGATCTTCGATCTGGATGGAACGCTGATCGATAGTGCGCCGGACATCACCGCAGCGGTGAATGTCTATATGGTGTCCAAGGGCTGGCCAGCACTATCCGTCGAATATGTCGAAACCTTTATCGGCAATGGTCCACGCCGCTTGTTGAAGGACATATTCATTGATCAGGGCCTGCCCTTTGACGATGCAACCGTGGATGCTGCGGTTCAAAGCTATATTGAAAACTATCATCGCAACCCGGCCGAGAAGACACGTTTCTTCAGCCACGTTCGCGGAGATCTGCAAAGCCTGCATGCTGCCGGTTTCAGGCTGGGCATCTGCACCAACAAGCCCCACGCCTTGACTCAGGAAATTTTGAAAATCCTCGAGCTCGATCGCCTCATCGAGGTGGCGCTTGGTGCAGACGCGGTGCCAGCCTGCAAGCCCGATCCTGGCCATCTGCGCGCCGTTGTCGAGCGCATGAATCTTAACGGTGCCAACTGGGCCTATGTGGGTGACACCAATGTCGACAAGGCGACGGCGGAGGGCGCGGGGGCCACTTTTTTCGTCGTGCCGTGGGGCGGTGGAGCGGATGTAAATGTCGAGCCGCATCAACGGCTTGCGCGTATCGCCGATCTCATGGAGTATCGTTCACATTAAATAGTAGGACGACGAAGGAACCAATTTCATGACGGTTAGCCTGTTACAGCGCATATTCCATGAAACAGACGGAATGGGGGCCGCCGAACGGCGTATCGCCGAATTTGTGAGCACGTCTCCTGGCGAGGTCATTCATATGAGCATGGCCAAATTGTCCGAGCGCTGTTCGGTCAGTGATCCGACCATCATGCGCTTTTGCCGCCGATTCGGTTTCGATGGCTATCAGGATTTCAAGCTGCACCTGGCACAAAGCCTCGTTCCTTCTGCACCCTTCGCTTATGAACAGATCATCCCCAATGACGGCATAGAGAATATTGTCCGCAAGACCTGTCGCAATTCCCTCAACGCCATTCAGCGTGCTCTGGAGGATCTCATTCCCCAGCAGGTTGAACAGGCTGCCCTGCTTTTGCGCGATGCCGCATGGACCGGTATCTACGCCAGCGGTATTTCTGAAGTCACAGCGATTGATGCCGAACACAAGTTCCAGCGCCTCGGGATGCGGTGTGCGGCGGTCATGGGGCGCAAGAAGCAGTGGATGCATGTCGAAGGTTCGCGACCGCACGAAGTCGCGCTGATCTTTTCGCAGTCTGGTCACACCAAGCAGATGGTGGAGCTGGCCATTGCAGCAAGAGCAGGGGGCGCGCGTGTCGTGTCGATCACCGCAGCCGAAAGTCCGCTCGCCCGTGTCACGGACGCGCTGATTGCCGTTCGTCCCTACGATCAGACCGAGTTGATGACACCGCTCGCATCGCGCCTCAATCATCATCTCGTCGTCAATATGCTCGTCACGGCAATTGCAGTGTCAAGCGGCAGCGAATTTCCCGATCAACTGCCAGCCCTCGATTCCTGGCTGACAGACAAGATACGGGACTAATGATCTAAACAACCGCCGCAGTCGTCCAACACGGCTCCGGCCAATCGGCAGGAAAGACAAATGTCCGCAGAGCAGAATGAAGCCAAGAAAGTCGCAGGCCGCCGGGTCATTGAAGAATTTGTGCGAGACGGCATGAAGCTTGGCCTTGGATCGGGAACCACCTCGCATTTCTTCGTGCGTGAGTTGGGGAAATATGTGGCCGATGGCATGAAGCTGACCTGCACCACAACGTCACGTTCGACAATCGATGTCGCGCGGGAAGTGGGAATCGCCATTACGGATCCAAACGAAATTGGCGAGATCGATCTCACCATCGATGGGCCTGACGAGATCGACCGCCAATTCAACATGATCAAGGGCGGTGGCGCGTGCCTCTTGTGGGAAAAAATCATCGCCCATGCATCAAAGCAGATGATTACAGTTTGCGATGAAACAAAAATCGTCGACACGCTCGGGGCCTTTCCTCTCCCCGTGGAGGTTGTGCAGTTTGCGTGGAAACAGACTGAACGGATGGTGAATCGCATTTTGCACGAGCATGGGATTACTGCCCAGATCGCCCGCCGTATGCGTGACGGTCAGCCTGTGGTAACCGATAGCGGCAATTTCATCCTTGATTGCAAATGTGGCGCGATCACCAAACCGGCTCCCCTCGAAACTGAACTCAACCGCATACCCGGCGTCGTCGAGAATGGCCTGTTTACCAGAGAATCCGCCGGTATGGTGGTCGGTTGTTTCGACGGTACCTCCTACGTCAAGTTGCGATAATCTAGTAAAACTTCAAATGGACTGATGTGGCTGGATCCTATCTGGGCTCCAGATAATACTAATCTGCGCCGAAAATTGGCATAAGATGGCGATTCTTCGGTCTGGGAGGCGCCGTTTAACCTGAATTTTTCTGAATCAGCTTGACAAGCTTACTGCACATGTAGTGAAACTATATCAACGCACTTTGGGAGGTGAATATGGGTATCGATCTTAAAATCAACCGGCGCCATGTTCTGGCAGGGGGGCTCGCACTTGGAGCGGCGGCATTTGCCGGTCGCGAGGCATTTGCGCAAGACCGCGTCTTTCTGCCGTTCAGCAACAAAAGTCTTGACTACTATTTTTTCGTTATCGAGGAAGAGGCGGTAAAGCGTGCTGTCGAAAGCCGCAAATGGTCGTTCCAGGCAACCAATGCCAATTTCGACAATACAAAGCAGCTCGAACAATGGCAGAGCCTGATGCTGTCCCAGCCTGTCGGTCTGGTTGCCGATCCGATTGATAGCCAGGCGATCGTCAGCGCGATCCGCCGCTACAATCAGAAAAAGATACCCGTCGCCATCATCGATACGCCTGCAGATGGCGGGGATGTCGCCATCACCGTCAGCTTCGACAACTATCAGGGCGGTGTCATGGCCGCACGCGAGATCATCGACCGGTTGACCAAAAAGCACGGTAGCCCGCGCGGCAAGGTCCTCAATTGCTATGGAGCACTTGCGAGCGTCGCCTGGCGTCAACGCAAGGAAGGAATGGACGCCGAATTCGCCAAGTATCCTGACATAACCTATATCAGCCGACCGACCGAAGGTCAGCTCGATCAAATGCTTTCCGTAACGTTGTCGACGCTTTCCGAACATCCCGATCTTGATGCCGTTCATGCTCCCAGCGACTCGCCGGCACGCGGCATCACAACTGCCCTGCAGCAAAAGAATCGCTGGAAAAAGGTCGGCGAGGAAGGCCACGTGATTTTCGTCACCATCGATGGCGAGCCGGTTGCAGTCAGAGGCATTCAGGACGGTTATATGGACGCCTGCGTGTCACAAGACCCTATTGCCTATGGTGAGATTGCCGTGGAACTCTTGGAAAAGCACGCAATGAAGGGCGAGGAAGTGCCGCTTGGCGCGTATGAAAATATGAAATATTTTTGGGAGAAGGGCGAGATCGTCAAGGGTGATACCGGTCCAACCCTCATCATTCCACCTTTCGTCATCAATGGCGACAATGCTGCCGACAAGCGCCACTGGGGCTACGTCGCAGAAAAGGAATGGGGCGTTCCTTATACCTGATCGTGATATACGACGCCCGCGCAACAAGGGTGGGCGTCGTTTCGCATGTGATTGGCGTGCGGTCGCAGGCGGCGGAGGAGTATCATGACAAATATCCAGACAAATGGGCGCGAAAAGGATGCTGGCAAAAGCAACATTGCCTTGCGTGTCGACAACGTTACCAAACGATATGGAACCTTTACGGCGTTGCGCTCCGTTAGCCTCGATATTAATCGCGGCAGTATCCACGGACTGCTCGGCGAAAACGGCGCCGGCAAAAGCACGCTAGTTGGTATCATCTCCGGGCAGCGCGCACCTAGCAGCGGAACGATCTATCTCAATGATAAACCGGTGCAGGGCGCAGACGTCAAGGCCATGGAAGAAGCCGGCGTGTTCCTGGTCACGCAGGAGCCTATGATCATCGATCACATCTCTGCCGCCGAGAATCTGATGCTAGGCATTTGGCCTTCCCGAGGCGGCTTTGTGCGTTGGAAAAAGCTGAAGACAGATGCCGCACGAATGTTGAAAGATTCGGGAATTGATCCAGCCGTCAATGCCGGCAGGCTCAACGCCGTTGCAAGACGCAAGCTCAATATCCTGCGCGCCATGTTCTCAGGCGGTAAAGTCATCATCCTCGATGAACCGACTGCCGCCCTGACCGTTCCCGACCGCCGTCAACTGTTCGATTTCATGCGTCAGTTGAAGAGCGAAGGCGTCACCTTCATTTTCATCTCGCATTATAATGACGAGATTCTCGAAATCTGCGATGCGGTTTCCGTCCTGCGCGACGGCTTTCTTGCCGGTGGCAGTCAGGACGTGCAGGCGATGACGTCCGAGCAACTGTCTGAACTGGTGCTCGGGCGTGGCCTCGACCTGTTTCAGCGCGAGCGCATAACCTTCGGTTCTCAAACGTCGGCAATAAGTCTGCGCGGTGTTATTGCCCATCATGTCGATCTCGATGAACTTGATATCCGGCCAGGCGAGATCGTCGGCTTTACCGGCTTGCCAGGTGCCGGCGCAAAAGAACTTGCGCGGGCGATATTCGGCCTCAACCGTGCGACGGCTGGAACGATCAGCTTTGACGGTGGACCACAGGAAAGTCTCCCGCAGCATCCAAAGGCAGCTTTCAGTAAGGGTGTCGCCTATCTGTCCGACGATCGGCGCAAGGACGGCGTTGTCGGCCATTTATCGATCGCTGAAAACATCGCACTTTCCTCACTTGATCGGCGTGCGTTCGTGGGTTTTGTCAAACGCGACCAGGAAGCGCGTCTTTACGGCAAGTATTTCTCCAGTATGGGTATCAAGGCGCAAAGCGCTGCCGCAGCAGTCGATACGTTGAGCGGCGGTAACCAGCAGAAAGTATGTCTCGGACGGGTTCTTGCGACACAACCAAGGCTTCTTATCCTCGACGAGCCGACTCGTGGTATCGATGTCGGCGTCAAGCAGGACGTTTTGCGCATCATCGATGAACTCAGCAACAAGGGCGTCAGCGTTATCATTGTCTCGACCGATACGGACGAGTTGGTGCGCGCAGTCGACCGTGTCTGCGTATTCCGCCAAGGCTCCATCGAGGAGATCGTGACCGGCGACGACATCACCACCGACAATCTGCGCCGCCTTTCACAGGCGTGAGCGCAACATCGGTAAAGGAATAAGAGAAATGAGCACTGTCATGACAGCCACTGCGGCCAAAGAGGTCAAACCTAACGAAAAAGCGACACATAAAATCGTCGGCTGGGTTCTGCACAATGTGGTGTGGATCTGGCTGGTGGCGCTAGTCCTCGGTTTCGGGCTGTTCAATGAGTTCTTTCTGACCGTGATGAACATGCAAAACATCACGGTGCAGGCGACGGTTCTCGGAATGCTGGGACTGGCCGTAGCCCTCCCGCTGCTCGTGGCGGAGATTGACCTGTCGATCCCGGCTAATCTCGGATTTTCGTCTGCAATTGGAGCACTGGCCTATTCCAATCTCGGAATGCCCTGGTTTCCCGCTATGCTGGTTGGTGTCGCGGTTGCAACGCTCATTGGCTTCTTCAATGGCCTTTGTATCACCAAGCTGCGAATGGTCTCGCTCATCCAGACGCTATCGATGATGATCATCCTGCAAGGCGCGCTCCTGGCGCTGACGCAAGGCAAGACCCTGACAAATCTGTCCGACGGATATGTCTGGATCGGTCAGGCATCGGTTGCCGGATGGCCCGTTATGCCGTTGATTTTCGTTGTCGCTCTGATCGCGATCGGCGTCCTGCTACGCATGACCATTCTTGGACGCTCCATCTACGCAGTTGGCGGTAACCCGCAGGCATCCAATTCCGCAGGTATTCGCGTGGACCGTATCAAGATTATTGCCTATACCATCTCCGGCTTCCTAGCAGGTGTGGCTGGATTCCTACTTGCCTCGTGGCAGATGGCGATCACTTCGAACCAGGGCTCCAGCTATCTTCTTTATGCAATCGCAGCACCGATCATCGGTGGCGTCAGCGTTTTCGGCGGACGGGGAAACGTGGTTGGGATTCTTGGAGGCGTTCTGCTTCTTACCGTCATTCAGGTCGGACTGGCGATCATCAATATACCCTCCTTTTATGTCGGCATGATTGGCGGCTTCATGATCTTTATCGCTGTTGCCATCGATGCAATCAGGGTGCGCTACTTCGCTTGACCGGCCTCGATACTGCCTGCAGGAACTAAACAAACATGCCTGATCTCGTCGCAAAACTCCGCCATATCGTCGGTCGTCGCCATGTCTTGATCGGCGATACGCAAACCCGGCGCTTTCGCCAGGGATATCGGTATGGTGGAGGCAAGGCTCTTGCAGTCGTGCGTCCGGGCACGCTTCTGGAGATGTGGCATGTGCTTGAAGCATGCCACAAGGCGGGAACGATTATCATTTGTCAGGCCGCAAATACCGGACTGACCGGCGGTTCCACGCCGGTACCGGAAGGCTACGATCGGCAAGTTGTCATCATCAATACGATGCGCCTGCGCCGCCTTGATCTTATCGCCGAGGGCGCGCAAGTCATTTCGCAACCCGGCGTCACTCTTGATCAGCTTGAAAAGTCACTACGTCCCATCGGAAGAGAGCCGCATTCGGTGATCGGCTCTAGTTGTATTGGTGCTTCAGTTACTGGTGGAATATGCAATAATTCCGGCGGATCACTGATAAGACGTGGACCAGCCTATACACAGCTTGCCCTGTTCGCTCGAATTGATACCAATGGCGATTTAAAACTCGTCAATCATCTTGGTATCGATCTGGGGAAGACAGCTGAGGAAATACTGAGCAGACTGGATAAAGGTGAGATTCCCGCTGCCAACGTAGACCAGTCTTCGAATCTTTGTGCCTCGGATCACGAATATTGCAATCATGTGCGCGATATTTCGGCCACCACGCCGGCACGTTACAATGCCGATCCACGTAGGCTCTATGAGGCCTCGGGATCGGCGGGCAAGCTTGCAGTATTTGCATTGCGCATCGACACATTCCAAGCCGACGACAAGACACAGGTTTTCTACATCGGTTCCAACGATCCAAGAGAATTGGAAAGCATTCGTCGCGATATGCTTTCAACCTTTGAAAATCTCCCCGTCGCGGGCGAATATATGCATCGCTCAGCTTATGATCTGTCACGACGCTACGGCAAGGACCTCTTCCTATTCCTTCAAGCTTTTGGCACAGACAAGATCCCCTTGGCTTTCGGCATCAAAAGTCGTTTTGACGGCATAACAGAAAAGCTTCGTCTCGGCAGCGCAATCAGCGATCGCCTCTTGCAATTCGTAACCGGTCTGTTACCCGATCATCTGCCAACCAGGCTCAACAGTTTCCGAGATGGTTACGAACATCATCTGCTTTTGAAAATGGGAAACGAGGGTATCGATGAAGCGCGCCGCTATCTGGCCGAACGCTTTCCAACCTCACATGGAAATTATTTTGAGTGCACCGACGAAGAAGGCAAGGCGGCTTTCCTCAATCGGTTTGCTGTCGGCGGGTCGGTAGTTCGGTATCGCGCTGTTCATGCAAAGACAGTGGAAGATATCGTAGCCCTCGATATTGCCTTGCCGCGCAACGCGCTCGACTGGTTCGAACGTCTGCCTGCCGAAATCGAAAAGAAAATCGATGTCACCATGTACTGCGGCCACTTCTTCTGCCACGTTCTGCATCAAGAATATCTGGTCAAGAAGGGGCAGGATTGCGAGGCTTTGAAAAAGGACATTCTTGCCCTGCTGGAGCAACGCGGAGCGAAGTACCCCGCTGAACATAATGTGGGGCATGTGTACGAGGCTGAGGAATGCCTCAAGCAGTTTTATCGGGACCTGGACCCCACCAACGCCTTCAATCCGGGGATAGGCCAAACAAGCCGTCTCTTAAATTGGCAGGAAGCCGGACATCATTCGCACTGTTAGTTAGTTTGTTGAATGAAACGGTAAATCCGTGCCAATTGGTCGAATGCTTTCCTTTAAGAAAAGCAAATTCCTGATGCGGCTATTTTCGGCCTCACAACACCTGTCTTTAAGCGAAGAATGCAATGCGACGTCTCATGCTGTCTAGACGATCGGCGGTCGCTGGAGAATAGTAGCATTTTTGCAGTCGAAGTATGACTGCGTGCCCATCACAGTTAAACGAACAGGAGAATTCGTTACGATTCTTGACTGGCAATCAACGGATTGCAAAAATTGTTTGGAGGGTGGCGTCGCCTTAACGGAAATGTGCGGAGTTGGATGATAGGCACGGTGCATGACCGAAGAACACCCGCTTCACTATCGCCGCCACCGTTCTCCAGCTGAAATCATCGCGCATGCCGTCTGGCTCTATTATCGGTTTCCACTCAGTTTTCGCGACGTTGAAGACCTACTTGCCGAGCGCGGTATTGAGGTCTCGTTTCAGACCGTCTCGGAATGGGTTGCAAAGTTCGGTCTTAAATTTTCTTATCAACTGCGCCGCCGCTCGCGAGGCCAATTTGCCGACAAATGGCAGCTTGATGAGATGGTGGTCTCCATCAAGGGTAAGAAATATTGGCTCTGGCGCGCTGTCGATATCAATGGCTACATTCTTGATGCGCTGCTGCAAAGCCGAAGAAACAAGCATGCAGCTCTACGGCTGATGAGAAAGCTGCTGAAAGTCCAAGGAACACCCTTGCGCGTCATGATCACTGACAAACTGCGTTCCTACCCGGCGGCAATGGCTGAATTGATGCCGGGTGTCGAGCATCGTTCGCACAAGGGGCTGAATAATCGGGCAGAGAATTCGCACTTTCCCGTGCGAAGGCGAGAGCGGCGTATGATGCGTTTCAAGTCAGCGCGACAATGCCAGCGTTTCGTTTCAACCCACGGCCAGATCGCCAATCTCTTTCTTCTCCATTGCAAACATCTTACTGCCGCCGACCGCCATCAACTCCGTTCCCAAGCCGTCGCGGTATGGCGTGATATCGCATTGGCCGGCACCGTCTGAATATTCCGCCTAAACGCACTCAATGTGTCGAAGATCCGTTAAGGCGACGCCACCGTTTTTACTGATTGAGCCGAAGTGGTTGCCGCAGCCACGCAAGTGACTGCAACTGCAAGAATGATTTTTACTATGAGACTAGCTTTGTTCCGAATGCTCGTTTCAATTCTTATGGAAGTACCTCCCAATATCGATAGTGATAAGTCGTCTAACCCAGCCCTCGAATTGAAGGCCGGGTAATGGTTGATCCGGTTCTCTGACTTCAGGGAGCGATATCCTCCAGTTGTCTGCCGCCGGTTTCGATCATCTGTGTCGCAGCCACGGCGCCGATTGCGGCGACAACGGCAAACATTAGAAACACCCCCTGCACGCCCTGCGCACCGACCATGAAGCCAACAATGGTCGGACCGACGGCGGAGGCGATCCTCAGCCAAGATGTGGCAAGACCGGTGCCTACCGCCCGCATCCGTGTCGGGTAGATTTCCGGAGTGTAGAGATAGAGTACCGCGTTGATCGAGCCGACGACCCCGTAGGCGAGCGTTGCAAGTACGACGAGCGACCATACGGAACCCGCACCACCGGCGTAAAGGCCGAGGAAGAGCACGGCTCCGATTAGGAATGAGGCAACCGCCCATGCGCGCCTTCCGATGCGGTCGATGCAAAATGCGCAGACCAATAGGATGGCAACCTGTGCAACATTGGTCATCGACGCCGCCCGAAGCGCAGTGTGTAGATCCAGCTCGTATATCGTATGGTAGAGCGTGGGCATCCAGTTGTTGAGACTGTTGGCGACGAAGAAAGCGCTCGCCCAGAGCGACCAGGCGATGAGCGTGCGGCCGCGAAACACCGATCCGATCACTTCGAGCCAAGGGTTTGGCTCGTTGGCCGATGGGGCGGAGCCCTGACGAGGTTCGGGCTGCGCCGCAACTGGCTCCGAAACAGGCACGGGCTGAAACCCCTTGTGGGCCGCACTGGTCTCAGCGTCAGCAATGATCTTCTCGGCTTCGTCGTAACGCCCCTTGGATATCAGCCAGCGCGGCGATTCCGGCAGGCGATAGAGAAGATAGGCAACAACGAGACCTGGAATGCCGCCGAGCAGGAAGAGCGATTTCCAGCCGAGCAAAGGTACGAGAATGGTGCCGACCTGCCCGGTCATCATCAGGCCGATTGGGAAGATCATCTCGTAGAGCATGAAATTCCGGCCGCGGCCCTTGGCGCGCAGAAGCTCACTGATATAGGTTGCAGCCACCGGCATTTCCCCGCCGACGCCGACGCCCTGTATCAGGCGGCATGTGAAGAGCATCCAGAAATTTCCAGTGAGCGCGCAGGCAAGGCTCATGACTGACATCAGCACGGTTGCCGTCGCTGCCATGTGAACGCGACCGAAGGTCTCAGCCAACCGGCTGAAAGCAAGCGCGCCGACGAGCTGACCGACATAGCTGGCGGCAATCAGCATACCGACCTGAGCGGGCGTCATTCCCCAAAGCCTGATAAGAATAGGAAGCACGAAGGCCAGGGACAGGGCGTCGAAAGCGTCGAGGAAGGTCGCACTTCCCATGACGATCCTCGCCCGGCGATGCCATGGCGAAAACGGAATAGCCTCGAAACGGGACGTGAGTGCGGCCGCTCGCCCGGACAATGCTGGGGTGTGCCTGAACCCTGCATCATCCTTCGATGCGAGAGCTGGAGCCGAAATGGCGTCGGTATCGTGCATGCTTTTCCTCCCAGATCGAGCACGTTACGATGCCACAGCCGACGCCTCCACGCCGGCAATGGCAGTTCAATTCTTCAGTCTTGCGGCGAGCCCCCTGATTTCGGACGCGATTGGGCCGGGGCATTCGATCGGCGTGAGATGGCGGGCATTGGCAAGGATGGTCAAGGTGGAATCTTCGACCAGGCCGTGAAGCGCCTTTGCCATCGCTAATGGTGCGGCATAATCCTCCTCGCCGACTATAACGGCCGTCGGCACCTTAATTGTTGACGAAGCCACGCGCAGATCGAGCGTACCCATCATCTTGCACGTCGATGCATAGGCATCGATATCGTTGCCGGAGAAAGTCGTCATGTAACGCTGGACGATATCGGGATGCCTGTCGCGATAGGCATCCCCGAACCATCGCGTCGTCTGGAACTGCGCCATCGATGCGAAGCCGTCTGCCCGCGCCTTTTTGGCTCGTTCGTCCCAGTCCTGGAGTGCCGTCGGCCCATACCAGGCGGTCGTATCAATCAGCGCAAGTGCCGCTGTACGCTTGGGGTGGTTCGCAGCGAATGCCTGAGCGACGCATCCACCCATAGAGCAGCCCGCGACGATAACCTCCTCCCAGCCCAAAAGGGCGAGAATGTCTGCAGCGTCTTCGGCGAGCAGATCGACGGTATAGGGCCCCGGCGGTTTGCCGCTCGCGCCATGGCCCCGGCAGTCAATGCGGATGACCTCCGCATCGTCATCGAGTTCGTCCGCAACTCCGTCCCAGACCGTTCCGTCGAGCGCGAGGGAGTGGAGCAATAGGACTTTTTGCTTGCCCGACCTTCCGGATCGACGATAGGCAATACTGGTGCCGTCCGAAGCAGTTGCGAAGCTGAGTTCGTTTGAGGTGGCCTTTTGAGCTATAGCATTCTTCTGCATTGCATTGACCTCAACCTGCCATGGCTAAGTCGTGCTCGCCAACCAGTGGAACATTCCACGCGTCGTAACCATAGAGCCATGATGTGTCTTCATTGCCGCCGGACATCCATGTGTTGGCGCTGGAGATTGCTTGAATCTTCGATGTTCGCGGCTTGCGATTTGCTTCGTAACGCTTGAATGCACTCTCTATACCGTCGACATCAACTTCCGAAAGACAACGGGCGAGAATCGCTGCGTCTTCAATCGAAGTTGCGGCGCCCTGGGCCATGTAAGGTGTCATCGGATGGCAGGCGTCGCCGAGAAGCGCGATGCGACCTTCACTCCAAGTAGGCAGCGGCTCACGCTCAAGGATAGCCCATTTATGGCAGTCCGGGCACGCATTGAGAACCATTTGCACTTCTGGATGAAAACCGTCGTAAGCCGCGCGCAACTCCTTAACGTCCCCTTTGGCCGACCAGGATTCTTCGGTGATCCAGTCACCCGGTTCTGGGACGCTGGTGACAAAATAGAGGGAGCTCCTATCAGCTGCCGTGTAGTAGATAACGATATGCCGGTCGAGACCCCACCATTTGGTACGCGAAGCGGCAATCTTCCCACCATTCATCAAACTTGAATCGAATACCGCGCGATAGGCGATGCGACCTTTATGGATTGGTTTATCAGGCCCCACAATCAACGAGCGGACCAATGAGTGAACGCCGTCGGCCGCAATTACCGCATCGGCCGTCGCCATCGTGTTATCGGCAAATGAAAGGGTTACGCCATCGGCGTTCTGGTCGAGCCCGGTCAGCTTCTTTCCGGTGTGGACGATCTCAGGCGGCAGGGTCGAGTAGAGAGCTTCATGCAGGTCAGCACGGTGCATGCATAGGAACGGCGCTCCGTAGAGGCTTTCCGGCATTGGAAGCTCACGCTTGATCTCGCCCGTGTCCCAAACCCGATTGAGGTGGGAATAGGGCTCGAAGGCGATCTTTTTCAGATCGTCCAGAACGCCGATACCCCTCAGTACATGGCAGGAATTCGGCAACATTTGGATGCCTGCACCGACGCGGGCGAATTTGTCGGCCTGCTCATATACCTGCACCTCGATACCGACCTTCCTCAGAGTGGCGGCAGCTGCAAGGCCGCCCATTCCGGCGCCGATGATTGCTATTCTCGGGTTTCTCGTGGGCATCTTATCCTCCTCAGAATCTCTGCAAAGAACCTATTGCCAAGGACTTGAGTATGTAAAATATTTATATTATTCATCTCATGTATAAAATTTATTCAAGAGCCCCGACATGGAACTTCGTCATCTGCGTTATTTCGTTGCTGTTGCGGAGGAGGGCAGTTTCAACCGGGCGGCCGAACGCCTGCACATCCAGCAACCGCCGCTGGGTCAGCAGATCCGTGACCTGGAATATGAACTCGGCGTCGCGCTGTTCGATAGGAGCCCACGGCGCGTAACGCTCAACGAAGCTGGTCAACTGTTCCTGACTGACGCGCGGGATATCCTCGATCGCGCCGGCAGGGCGGTAACTAATGTACAACGGTTCGACAAGGGTGAGACGGGAAAGCTGTCGGTGGGGTTCACCAGCTCCGCCTCCTTTCATTTCATGGCACCGGAGGTTTTGCGGCGGTTCCGTGCCGATTATCCAGCAGCGGAAATCGAGGTTGCGGAAAGCGAAACATATGAGCTCATCCTCGGTCTCGATCAGGGAAGGCTGGATGTTGCTTTCCTCCATATAGGCGCGGAGGGATTTCCAGCACTTTGCAGCGAGGTGCTCTCTCAAGAAGACATGCTCGTCGCAATACCAAGGGATCACCCGTTGGCCGCCGAACCTTCCGTGCCGCTTGCACTCAAAATGCTCAATGGCGTCGATTTCGTAGTCTATCGCCGTCCCGACGGACCCGGGATCTTCGACGGTGTGATGGATGTTCTGAAGCGCAACAGCATCTCACCGAACACTGTCGATACGGTTTCGCGTATTATCGCCGCCATTAATCTCGTGGCCGGAGGGCGGGGCGTGACTATGGTGCCGGCATCGATGAACGTTTTGCACAAGGAAGCTGTCGTGTATCGCAGAGTAGTGCAGGGAGACCTGAAACCATTGCCGCTCTATGCAATTTCGAGAAAGGACAACCGGCTGGCGATCGTCCGAAATTTCCTCTCTATAATTCGAAGGTTCAAGTCCGCCGAACTGGAACTGATCAATCCGGGTTTGCCGGATGGTGCACCGCGAAGCGATCGTTCTGTCTGAACCAATCAGAAAAATCCCAGTACAAACACCAAGGCATCTTCGCCTCAACGAAAGCGCTTTCCCTTAAACAACAATTCACAGCGCTTGCAGCATAGTTGCGTCCAGAGTTAAGGTGCGCGCTTAAGAAGTTTTTGCAACAGATCCCACATAATTCCCTGCAATTACGAGATTATCGTTGGAACTACGCTGGCTTACCATTTGATAGATAGCCTCGCACCTTCAACGCTATAATTCTGTGTTCGGATGACCATAAAACTTGGCGTTGCCAAGGCAGTACATATCATCATGAGCAATTTGATACCAAACGCGTAGACCTGATATTAGACGATACCTTCATCCATCAGGCATGAGACTTCAGTGCTGGTTGTACCCAGCCATTCGTTGAGAACCTCCGCAGTGTGTTGGCCAAGTGTCGGAGGAGGGCGGCGGATCGTCAGAGGCGTGTCGGAGAGTTTCATGGTCAAGCCGGCCGTATTGATTTTTCCAACGGTCGGATGGTCGATTTCAACGATCTGTTGGCGATGAAGCAATTGCGGATTGGTCACGACTTCATCGATCGTTGCAACTTTGGTGCAAGGAATGCCCGCTGCCTGAATTGCGGAAAGGGCCTCTTCCGTTGTGCGTGCACCGATCCATTCCTGTACGATGGCTTCGATTGTAGTAGCGTTTTGCAGGCGTTTGTCTACGCTAATAAAGCGCAGGTCCTGAACCAGCTCGGGCTTTCCCATCAGTTCC
This sequence comes from Brucella lupini, assembly GCF_002252535.1. NCBI lineage: Bacteria > Pseudomonadati > Pseudomonadota > Alphaproteobacteria > Hyphomicrobiales > Brucellaceae > Brucella > Brucella lupini. The sequence goes on along the minus strand of NZ_NNRN01000056.1, from coordinate 23,665 downwards.
GCGAGACGGCGAAACAGCGGGTTGGTCCCCGACAGAAGAAGGATGTAATCGTCGGAGTCGGTGCGAAACACGTTTCCCGGAGAAGAGTAGCGGTCGCGATTTCCCGTCCGCTCAAGCGTAACTCCCTTGTTCATCTGACTGGGAATTGCCGTCGTCAAAAGCGAAACCGCACTGTCGAGCAATGCCACATCGATCATCTGCCCTTTGCTGGTCAGATGGCGGGCATTGAGTGCGCCAAGTGTTGCAGTCACGCCATACATGGCGCTCATATAGTCGATATAAAAAGTGCCTGCGAGATAAGGCGGGCTATCCGGCGCGCCTGTCAGCCCCATCAATCCGCTCATGGCTTGTGCGATGCCGTCGAAACCTGGACGCTGGCTATAAGGCCCATCCTGTCCGAAGCCTGAAAGGCGCGTCATGATCAGCCGGGGATTTATTCCGCTCAATACATCCCAGCCACAGCCCATCTGTTCCATTGTTCCCGGGCGAAAATTTTCCAGCAGGATATCGGCCTCGGCGACCATTTCGCGCAGAATTTCCTGAGCGCGGGGTTCGCGGAAATTCAGTGTGATTGAACGCTTGTTGCGGTTAAGCGCCAGATAATAAAGGCTTTCACCATTATGGAATAAGGGGAAATGCCGACTATCGTCGCCCGAGCCCTTTTTTTCAATCTTGACGACATCGGCACCCATGTCGCCAAGGATCATTCCGCAATGCGGGCCTGCGATAAAACGGGTGAGATCGAGCACCTTGATGCCCTGAAGAGGAGCGGTCATCTTGTTCAATTCCTTGTAGAAAACAGCGTGCCATGCGGATCGATCACTTCCCGAATGAGACGGATGTCGTTCTCGCTGGGGATCGCAGTTTCATCGAGCGTTCCTTCGATAATGGGCTCGAAGCTCATCGAATCCAGTATTTCGTCAAGAGACAGGCCCGGATGGATGGAACGCAGGCGCATCTTCTTCGTTACGGGATGGAAATCGAAAATGGCTTTGTCCGTAACGCAGAGACTGGGTCCGGGACCGGGAAGGCCAAGCGCTTCGCGGCTTTCGCCGCCGCCGAGAAAGCCGAGACTGGTGATAAAGTCCACCTTGGGCACAAAAGCCCGTTTCGTAAGGTCAGTGACGATGATCGGCCGTTTGATGAAGGCTAGATGTTCTGTCTGGGCAAGGCAGCCGACCAGCCGGGTTTTGGGTGGCTGAGTGCCACCGATTTCGGTGATGTTAAGATTTCCGTACTGGTCGACCTGAGGCGCGGATTCAAAAGACACATCGAACCGGCCGCGTGTAACCATATCGATCTTGTAACCGACATCGGCAGGCGAGGCTGCGGCCGGCCAGCGCGTATAGGCATCCTGCAACAATGCTTCCGGGATGGAGTCCAGTGTCGGTGTCAGCAAATTACCCCAATAGATGGAAAAGCCCGGCGCGTGCTTGAGTTGTGCAAGCCGCGCTGCCGCAATCGGAATGCCAACCGCGAGCGTAAAGGCCCGTGCCGCCGTGCCAAGACCGACAAAACCGAGTTCATCGTCCTTAAGTTCGGCAGCAATTGCCGCAATCATCAGTTCTTCGGTCGTGTAATCGTAAGCCGCCACGGGTCAGCCCTCCCTTGCAACATCAAAAGTGGAAAGCGGACGGAATTTACTGAGATAGCCGGTCCGGTCCCGTGTCTGGAGAACATGGTCACGAACGTAGCCTGCCGTGCCTTCCGGTCTGCGTGCCGCCTCCAGATAGGCTTTAAGAGAGGCTTCATCCTCGTCGTAAAAACCATCGGTGGCGGTGGGGTGTGCCCCGTAAGGAACCTCGATAACGGCTTCGACCAGACTGTGCGGAATATAGGTAAGTGCGGGACGTTTGCGGACTTCCTCATGCGGGATGATTTTTTCAACCGTGACGATAAGGCGTTTCGAGGCCGATGCCATCATCTGGTCAATGTCGTCGCTATCGCGAACCACCGGCCATTGCACATTGCCATATTCATCGGACGTGTAGCCGTGCAAAATTGTGAAATCCGTTTCGGCGGCTTTCAACGCCAGATATTTTTCGCCGGTAAAAGGGCAGGCGATAGGCTTGATCTCGTCGGGGCTCTTGCCGGGCATTCCTGTACCGAGAAGGGCTTTGGACGGCAAGAAACTCAGCCCCATGCTGGCTGCGCGAAAGCGGGCGACAAAGGCAGATTCAGAATAGTCATGCGTCTCGATCTTCCCCGTCTCCACGGCGCGGCGAAAATTGGGCGCCAGACCGTGACGAAAGAAACCGGCATAGATTCCTTCCCATCGGCGGATTGCACCGGCGGCGGCCAGCATGTCCGTTGCAAGTGTGGTCGCCCAGGTAAGAAGCGTCAGATCGGTGATGCCCTGCCGGATCATCTCATGGACAATCGCCATAGGTTGCCGGCGAAGCAGGGAGCCGCCGACCGCAACGGTTGCGCCGGATGGTATTTTCGACACTGCTTGCGCGAGCGTCGTCAGTTTCGACTTCATGGCTTTACATCCATTACTGTTGGGAAAGCTTCGCTGGCATGCGCCCGCCGACAATCATCGATACGAGCTCATCATGCTCGACCTCTTCGCGGCGGACGACGCCCACCATGCGCCCGGTTTTAAGCACCGCGATGCGGTCGGCGATCTGAAAGACATGCTCAAGATTGTGGCTGATGATGAAAACCGCATATCCCTTTTCACGAAGGTGTTCGATCAATTTAAGGACTAGACGGGATTCCTCGACACCGAGGGCGGCCATCGGTTCGTCCATGATGATCAGCTTTACGCTGCGATCGAGCAGCAACCGGGCGATACCGATCGCCTGACGCTGGCCACCGGAGAGCGCGCGAACCATTTTGTTGAGATCAGGCGTCTTGAGGCCAAGTTCTTCAAAGAGTGCAACCGTCTGCCGACGCATTTCTGCGTGGTTGAGGGAAGGGACGCCGACAATCCGACGCCGAAGTTCCCGCCCCATGAAGATGTTTTCCTGTGGTGTGAAGACATCGACCAGCGACAGGTTCTGGTGCAGGGTCTCGATACCGGCGGCACGCGCCATGGCCGGGCTCGTCATGTGGATCGGCGTGCCCGACACGCTGATTGTGCCGGAGGTTGGTTGCACGACGCCTGAAATCATCTTGATGAAGGTCGATTTTCCGGCTCCATTGTCGCCAACGAGCGCCATAACTTCATGCGGATAAATATCAAGATCGATGTTGTTATTGGCGACATGGCCACCATACTGCTTGGTAAATCCCCGGATCGACACCAGAGGCATAGTGGTTGTGTCTTGCGGTGAAGTGCCCATGCGGGTTGCTTGCTGAACGGTCATGCCGCCCTCCTCTTGACGGGGTCGCTGATTGAAACGATCAGAGGCCGAGCGCTTTCATGTCGACGGGCGGCACGATGCGCTCTTTCTTCGTGGCATCATAGAATTGCGACAGGTTCTCCTTGGTCACCATGGGGGAGGAGAAGACGATCTCTTTCTTGACGTCCTTCTTTTCCAGAATGGCTGCGGTCACTTCCACGGCTTCGGCGCCGAAGGTTGGATATACGAAAGACCCGCGAAGCCGACCCGCCTCGATCATCTGGAATGTTTCGACAGTGGCACCGTCAAAGCCGGTCAACCACATTTCCTTGGCGCGTCCGGCTTCTTCGACGGCTTGCAGCGCGCCCTTGGCCATATTGTCGTTATGACAGTAGACGGCGTCGATATGCATGTTTGCTTGCAGGAAATCCTGCATCAGGGTGAGGGCTTCCGTGCGGCTATAATTGGCGGTTCCCCGGGAAACAACCTTGATGCCGGGTACCTTATCGATAACCTGATGCCAGCCCTCGCCACGCTGCTGGTTGACAATTGAACCAGCTTTGCCCTCGATCTGGGCGACCATGCCGCTGCCGTTCAGGGCTTTGACATAATATTCGCCTGCCTGACGTGCGGTGCCAAGTGTATCGGCGGCGAGATGGGCGGCATATTGGCTGCCACCGCCAAGCGCCGAGCTCATGACGATGATGGGAATTCCGGCATCGTTTAGAGCCTGAACGCCTGCCTGAACCGCCGTCGCGAAATATGTGATCATGATCACAGCATCGACACCGCGAACCGCCAGATCTTCGAGATTGCGAATTTCCTGTTCGGGGCTGTTACGTGCGTCGAGAGCAATGACTTCAAAGCCATGCTTTTTCGCCGAGGTCATGATGTCTTCGCGCTGGATTTTCAGCCATTCGTCAGTGGCATAGCTTTGCGAAAAGCCGATTTTCTTGCCGGCCAATGGCTGTTCTGCTCGGGCACTCGTGATCACATAGGGCGCCCCAATCGCGTTCAGGGTGACGGCGCCCAATCCCGCTTTAAGCAGATTTCGACGATTTAAAGCCGAAACATTCCCCAATGTCTTGAACTTGCTCATTCAGGTCTCTCCTCCTCAATTTGACCTTTAAAAATTTAATTAGCGAAGACGGTTGCGCTGATCGCTGATTACGACTGCGGCTACGATGATCACTCCCTTCGCGAGCATCTGTACGAAGGCGGATACGCCCAGGAGATTCAACAGGTTGGTAATGATTGCGAGGATCAGGACGCCGAGAATGGTGCCGGTTACTCCGCCCACACCTCCGTCGAAGGATGTGCCGCCGATCAGGGCTGCTGCAATGGCGTCGAGTTCAAAGAGATTGCCGCCATTCGGATCGGCAACGCTGACGCGGCTGACCAGTATTAGCCCAGCGATGCCAGCCAGCAGGCCGGAAAGGGCATAGACCTGAATTTTGATGCGATCGACCGGGATGCCGTAAACGCGGGCTGCTTCTTCGTTGGCGCCGACGGCGTAGACGTGCCGGCCCCAACGGGTGTGTTTCATGACATAGGCGAGGATCAGCCAAAGCATGAGGAACAACACGACGGGAACCGGAATGCCCGCAACATAGCCGGAGCCCAACCACCGGAAAGCAGCATCGGCACCTTCTGCAATGGTGTCGCCTCCGTCCGAGTAAAGATAAATGCCGCCGCGGGCAAAAATCATCATCGACAATGTCGCGATGAAGGGTTGCAGCTTGAGTTTGGTTATGATGACACCGTTGAACACCCCAAGCAGGGTTGTAAACGCCAAAGCGCCGATCCATGCGATAGGCGAACCTTGACCTGCCAGAACGGCCGCCGTGATTGCGCCAACCCCAACCAGCGATCCCGCCGACAGATCGATCCCGCGACAAAGGATCACCACGGTCATGCCGATGGCAACCACACCGACCATGCTCGCGCCGCGTATGACATTAAGAATATTGATGGGATTGAGAAAATGCGGTGAAGCCAAACTCGCTGCGATCACAAGTACAAGAAAGGTAATCACATGGCTGTAATTCAACAGGATAATCCCCAGCCGCTTGCTCCTGAAAGCAGGTGACTTTAACTGTGGCGCAGTATTGGCGCTAAAATCTGTATTGGACATGATGCCAATTCTCCTCCTCGATAATGCTGCGCCTTGCCGGATAAGACGTGGATGATCGCCATTGCGCACCGCATGAAACGCATATCTGGATCATTTTTCCGGTTGGCTCACCCTAATTCGTCAATCCATGCGGCGGCTTTCAAAGAGCCAGCCTGCAAGATGCCCAGCCAACCACCGTCATCCGGTTGTCGGAGGCGCGCCGGGTCCAGACTTCCAGTTCGACCTTGGTTTTTCCGTCAGATTCTCGTGTGATTGTGGTGACCTTGCCAGTCAGTGAAATCGGATCGAAGACCTGCAACGGAGCAATGAATTTCAGCTGAAACCAGCCATCCGTGAACCAGCTTGCGCCGAAAACGCGCACCATCAACTCCCCAAAGACACCGGCCTGCTGTTGCCCCTGTACGATCGGTACCGGCAATTTTCCCTCGCGGGCGATCTGAATGTCACTGTGGGTGTTCTTCACATATTCGCCGATACGGGAGAATACCGCCGTCTGTTCTGCCGTGATGACCTTTTCCAGCGGTGAAAGCACGTCGCCAACCTTGGTGTTTTGGTCGACATGGTCGATGTAACGTGGGTTTTCCGGAGTTTCACCGGTTACAGGACGCGCGGGCTTGTCGCTGGCGCGACCGCCAATGGCACCGGGAACCGTATGCAATATCTCGACGCCACGATGGCGAACGATACTGCGGCCGTCTTCGCCGACGGCTTGCGCTTCCATGACGACATAGCCTTGACCGCGCCGAACGTAAGATTGGATATAGGCACCTTTCATCGTGACCTTTTCGCCGAGCCTGACGGGGCTGTCGAACCACATCTGTTCCTCGGTGTGAAACCCGACAGTCTTGCTGCCTCGGTATTTCAAAGTGAAAAGCTGCACCAGGTCGTTTCCAAGCAGGCATGGTTGGCCGATACGGGTGCCGCCATCGGGGCCAGCCTGAAGATACCATGGGTTATAATCATCCTGAGTAAACGAAAAGCGTTTGATCTTATGGTCGTCGATGACAATCGACACGGGGCCGAACTGTTCAGGGATTTCAAGATTTTCAAAAAGCGGGTCCTTGAGGCCAGCCTCCAGATCGTCGATATCCACTGCCCGCCGCGGATCGGTCAGGTCGCGCCATAATTTAGATTTATCTACATTCACGTTCATGGGCTTATCCTCAAAAATCATGGCGTTATGCTCATATGGCTGTGCTGTTGTCCGCGAGCCGACGCGAAAGAAGCGCAAATGCCAGCATGCCGGGATCATCGATGCCGATGGTCTTGTCACCGAACATGCGTGCGCGACCGATGCGGTTTGGCTTGCTGCGGAAATCGTCAAGAGCATGCTGTGCACCGTCTGCCGCAGCATGGAGTGTCGGTTCACGGATCAGGCTCTTTATGACAGCATCAAGTGAATCGAGGATCGTCTTGTCACCGGGCGCTGCTTTGCCACGCGCCATCATCGCTTCCATCGCGCTTGCAAGGAGTGCGGGCATATCGGAGCCGTCGAGATCTGTGCGGCCTTTGCTTTCCTTGCCGATTGTCAGCAGCGCCGTTGCAACCAGCGTGCCGAGGCTCGATCCTGTGGAGACAGCAGCAGCTTTCGCAAGCGCGGAAAAGGCCGCGCCCATATCTTCCGCCTGTGACAGATCTGTCTGTGCCAGCCCGGCAAAAAGGCGGGCAAGCATGCTGCCGGTATCGCCGTCACCGAGTTTGGCGTCGGCGGCATTCAACTCCTGTTCCAGTTCACCCATCGCCTGATAGGCGGCTTTTGCACAGGCTGAGAGGTTGGCTTTTGTCACCGTCATGAGCGTACCGTCCAGAACGGGCAGGAGGCAGGGGCGGCAAGCAGTTGTTCGATTTCTGCATCGGCAAAGCACAGGCTGACGGATACGCCTGCCATTTCCATCGACGTAGCGAAATGGCCGACCAGTGGCTGCACGATCTGGATACCTGCTTCACTCAATTTCTGCACGGCACGGCGATACAGGATGAACAGTTCCTCAAGCGGTGTTGCGCCAAGACTGTTGAGCAGGATGGACAGTTTCGATCCGGCACCTTGCGGTCTGTCGGCGAGCAACCGTTCGATCATCTCGTCGATGATGGCATTGGCGGGCTTTAGCCTGTCGCGCCATATGCCGGGTTCGCCGTGAATGCCCATGCCCATTTCGATTTCATCTTCACCAAGAATAAAGGAAGGGCGGTGGGCACCCGGCACCTGACACGGCGAGAGGGCTACGCCGATGGTGCGGGTCATGTCGACGGTGCGCTGGGCAACTGTGCTAACCGTTTCAAGGTCGCCGCCTGCTTCGGCGGCAGCACCCGCTGCTTTGTAGGCATAGATGATACCGGCAACCCCACGACGTTTGCCGCGTTCCTCAGCACCTGCGCTGGCAATGTCGTCGGTACCGAGAACGGTGGTTGTGCGAATTTCATCTTCGAGCAGTTCGCCCGCCATATCGAAATTCATGCGGTCGCCGCCGTAATTGCCGTAAAGACGCAAGACGCCCTGACCGCGATTGGCAAACTTGATAGCGTCCATGCAGGAGCCGACCGTCGGCCCCTCGAAGACGTTGCCGATTGAACAGCTATCCAGAAGGCCGTTGCCGACATAGCCGGTAAAAAGCGGCAGGTGGCCCGAACCGCCACCGGAGACAATACCGACCTTGGTTTTTACGGAAGCCGCAGCGGATTGTGCCCGGCGAATGACACGACCGTTTTCACCGTCGCGTTCAAGGGAGGGATGGGCGGCGACAAGACCGTCGAGCATTTCATCGACGAAATCCTGCGGCCTGTTCATAAGCTTTTTCATCTGCCGTCTCCGCTCAGTAGCTCAACGATGGATTGTCGTTGAACATGGTGATCGGCGGATAGGCGAGTTGGTCGGTCACCACGTCGAGAACTGTGGTCTTACCGGAGGCAAGTGCCGCCTTCAGGGCCGGGAGAAAGTCGTCGGCCTTGTCAATGCGGATGCCGTCGCAACCGGCGGCACGGGCAATTGCAGCATGGTCGACGGCGGTGAAGTCGCAGGCATCCGAGTAATCACCGAAAATAACTTTCTCGGCATGTTTTTCGTAACCGAGAATTTCGTTGTTAAGCACGGCAACGACAACCGGCAGGTTCATGCGGCGGGCTGTTTCCAGTTCCGACCACACATGCGCGAAACCGCCGTCTCCCACCAGCGCGAAAACCGGCGCCTTCGGATTGGCAGCCTTGGCGCCGATAGCAAAGGGCAGGCCCCAGCCAAGACCGGCAAGGCCACGCGGTGTGATGAAGCGTTGTCCCGCTTTGCGGCTGGTCAGAAAATTCGCAATCCATATCGAGGAATAGCTGGCATCCGAAACGACGATCATCTCTGGTGTCAGCACACTGTCGAGATCGCTCATCAGCCGTTCAGGGCGAAGTGGGCTTTGGCTGGAGAGGGAAACGGTTTCCGCGTCTTTTTTGCCCTGTGCCAGACCTTGGGAAATTGTCTGCTCCAGTTTGGAGCGGCTTGCGCGCCGTTTTGCAAGGTCGGTATCTTTGAGTGCCTTGGTAAGGGCGTTGAGACCAAGCTTTGCATCGCCGACAAGGCGGACGGCTTCATAATTGCGCCCCACCTCGCTGGAATCCACATCGAGATGGATATAGGTGGCGTTTTCCGGGTAGAGCTGCCAGCTATCGGTGCCGTTCTGGTTTGTGCGGTTGCCGACCAGAAGAATAACATCTGCATCGGTGACAAGGTGGCGCAAATGTCTGCTGCGGCTGCGCTCGGCCATGAAATAGCCAACGACGCCTACGCTCAGAGGGTGGGTTTCATCGACCGCGCCTTTGCCCATGACAGTTGTTGCAACCGGGATGCCCGAGGCTTCCTGCAAGGCTGCCAGCTCCTGACAGGCATCGGAAATATGCACGCCACCCCCCGCGATGATCAACGGGCGTTCGGCCTTCGCCAAAAGTTCTGCCGCCTTGGTGACCTGCTGCGGATCGGGACCACAGCGATCGAGCGGAAAATGACCGAGCGAGGCATTTCTCGGAGCGCTCTGAACTGCTGGCTTGTCCATGAAGATGTCGATTGGTGCGATCAGCACTGCCGGACCGGGGCGACCGGAGGCAGCCGCAGTAAAAGCCGCATCGACGTAATCATCGATGCGGTCCACATCCGCCACACGCTTGATCCATTTTGCGACCCCCTTGAAGAGGTCAAGATGATCGAGTTCCTGAAAGGCGTTCTTGTCCGCGAAGGGGCGTGCGACGTCCTGAACGATGGCGACCACCGGCACGGATGCCTTCATCGCTTCTGCAAGACCGGCGACGAGCAGCGTGGCCGCCGGGCCGTTCTGGGCCGTGACGACCGGCACCTTGTGGGACATGCGGGCATAGGCGTCGGCCATGACCGACCCGGCGTTTTCGGTGCGATAACCGATCTGGCGAATGCCGTAATGCGGGGTTACCAGAAAAAGTGCGGCCGGGATGGCCTGACCGAAGATGACTTCGACGCCATGGCGTTTGAGTGCGGCGGCGAAGATATGGGCGCCGGTCGCATTCGATCCGGCAGAAGGCTGGGCTTTGATGGCGGTGGTTATATTGTTCATCATGAACTCCGTTTGTCTTGTGGCGGGTGGCCGCCATATAGGGTTTTCGCGCCCGGTCAGAGCGGCGCAAAGAGGATTTGTCTTGGGTCTATTTCGTGTCTGATGATACGAAGCTCATCGTCGCTCGGCGGGGGCGTGATCGGGGTTTTATCGAGGTTGCCAAGGTCGAAACCTGTCGCTTCACGCAGCTCATCGTGGCTGATGCCTTCATGGATCGATTTGACCCGGATGCGTCCGATGTCGCGGTCGAAATCGAAAACGCATTTCGGTGTGATGACAAGCGCGGGGCCACCCCAGTCGAGGCCAAGTTCTTTGCGGCCTTTTTCTCCGCCCGGAAAACCGACACCTGAAATGAAATCGACTGTTTCGACGAAGTTGCGTCGTTCATGATGAGGCATCATGATGTATTCGCGCCGGAACAGCGTCATGTGCTCGGGCTGAAGAATGGGACCCACAAGACGAACCTTGGGTTTTTCGTAATGGCCTACACAGACGCTGTTGATATTGCCGACAACGTCAACCTGCACGGCGCTTGAAAAGCCAAAGCTGATATCGCCGCGTTTCAGCGCCCATTGTCCGGGATAATCATATGTCTGCGCTTCGGCGGACAAGTCGCGAAGCAGGGCGTCGTGTTCGCAATCCGGCATGCGGTCGAGCTGGCTGAAATCGGGATTATGATAACAACCGGCCAGAAGCAGGGTCAAATCCGGGGTGCGGGTGCGGCGGGCCAGCTCCATGGCGACGATGGGGATCGCTGTGCCGAACATGGCCGCAGCTTTTCCAGTCAAAAGCCCTGTAAAGCCAACCTCGCCATTGATGAAGTCCTTTGCCAGAACGGCTGCGAGCGTTTCAAAAAGTGTCGGCTTCATCATAGCAGGCTGTCCATATCCTTGAGACGGGCAAGCTGGGCTGCGCCGATGGTTTCCAGATAGGCATCGTTGCCGCCGGTAAGGTGCACGTAGTTTTTGAGATAGGCGGCGGTGCCTTCATCACTTTCCGAAGCCGCGACATATTCCTCATAGTGTTTTTCATCCGCGAGATAGGCGCCGAGCGTCGGCGTTGGATGGGCACCATAAGGCAGTTCAACGACGGCGCTCACCTTGTAGGAAGGCAGTTCGACGAGCCGCGCATGTTTGCGGATGAAGGCGTTGGAGACGATCTTCTCCACCGTGACCACGACTTTGCTAGCCGACCGCCCCATGAGAACATCGTTACTCTGGGGCAGAAGACGGCGGGCCGGAAAAACCACATTTCCCCGTTCATCTGCTGCCAGGGCGTGGATGACGACGACATCGACATCCGCAGCCGGAACCGCATGCATGGAACGCCCGGTGATCGGACAGGCGAAGGGTTTGATCGCGGGGTTGTATTTGACTATGTCATTGCCACCCAGAAAAGGGACGGGCCAGAAGGCAAGCCCTTCCTGACTGGCGCGAAAACGGTCCCAGCTCACCATTTCAGGATAGTCTACGACCTTGATGTCGCCGTTTTCCACTGCCCTGCGATAATGGCGGGCAAGGCCGTATTTCTCGAGGCCGACATAGGATGTTTCGACACAGTTGAGGCATCCCGCTGCAGCCAGCAGATCGACGTCATAGGACTGTGCAGAACCCACGACTGTCAGGTTTTTCCGGCCCTGGCGGACAAGTTCCCGGATAAATCCCATGGGCTTCTGGTAAACCGCGAAGCCTCCGAAGGCGACCCGCGCTCCATCCGGTACGAGCCCGGCGGCCTCTTCGAGTGGTTTCAGTCTGGATGTGGGAGAAAGCATTTTATCAATCCTGCTTATGCTTGACGCTTGCGGAGCATGCTCCACCACACGGCCAGAATAATCACGAAGCCCTGTGCGATGAGAAAGACGACCGGATCGAGCCCGTTGAGCACCATGCCGTTGCGCAATACTGCAACGAAAAGCACGCCGATGACCGTTCCGATGATGCGCCCAACGCCGCCGGAGAGAATGGTGCCGCCGACAATGACGGCTGCAATGACATCGAGTTCCATCAGTTCGCCGACGGTTGGCGTGCCGGAATTCAGTCGCGATACGAGGAGAACACCACTTATTGCGGCAAGTAACTGGATCATCACCATGACGCCGACACGAAGTCTGCCGACCTTGACGCCGTAACGTGCAGCTGTGTCAGGGTTGCCGCCCACCGCATAGACATGCTGGCCGAAGCGGTGCTGTGAGAGAACGAACCAGCCAAGCAAAATGGCGACGATCATGACCCATACGGGGAAGGAAAGACCGAGAAAGGCTGTGTACCAGAGGTTGGCGAAGGATGAGGGAAGGGGGCCGATCGTCAACCCGTCGCTGATATAGAAGGCAATGCCCCGCAGACCGGACAAGAGACCGAGTGTGGTGATGAAGGTCGGGATGCCCCAGATGACCCGGAGTAGCCCGGTAAAGGCACCGACTGCCGCTGCTTCGAGAAGAACGATCAGAAAAGCTATCGGCATCGGTATACCGTAATTGACGACCAGCATCGCAAACAGGGTGCCCGACAAGCCCACTTGCGCTCCGACCGACAGGTCGATCTCGCCGGTGATGATGACGAAAGTCATACCGACCGCGATGATGGCAATGACCGATGTCTGCTGCAATAATGTCGCCCAGTTTTCTCCGGTCAGGAAATTAGGAGCATTGAAGCTGAAGAAGACAATCATCACCGCGAGCGCAACCGCGACGCCGATCTCAGCGCGCCAGCTAGCAAGATTGAACTTGCGCGGGGAATGCGCAGGCATACCGGTGCTTAAACCAGCAGTATTGGACATGGGAACCTCTGTGGATCGAATGGCCGACTGGTCGGCCATATGATTTTGGGACGTCAGTTGGCTGCGAGCGATTTTACGAGTTCAAGGTATTTCCTGATCTCTTCGGGATTGTCCCTGGTATAGATCTTGCTCGCAACTTCGACATTACGGGGTACGGTTTCCCCCTTCAGGTCCTTTGCCGCCGTTTCGATGGCGGAATAGCCCACCTGATAAGGTTGCTGATCGGCGATGGCATAGACCTTGCCGGAAGGATCGAGCATGTCGTTCGCCAGTTCCTGGCTCATATCGACACCGTAAAGACGTGTGTTGGCGTTCTGCCTTTTTGCAGCCTGGGCCGCACCTGCCATCGAGCCCGAGTTGGAGGCCCATATGGCCGATGTCTTGGGATTTCGTTGCAGGATGTTTTCGTAACCGTTGGCACCCAGTTCTGGTGTCGCAGCCGCAACCTCGCTGCCGATGGTGATACCGTCACCCTTGAGGGTAGACAGTAGTCCGGTCTTGCGCGGCATCATGTTGGGATTGGTGGGCGGGAGGGTGATCAGGCCGACGGTGTTCTTGCCGCCATTCAGTGCGGAAAGCTGCTTTACCATTTCGGTTCCGAGCTCCGCAGCCATCTTGAAACTGTCGACGCCAATCGTGTGCTTGGCAATCGACTTGTCCGCAAAGGCTGTGTCGAAATCGACAATGACGATGCCTCGGTCGGCTGCCCGTTTTGCCGCTGCCTGCGATGCATTCACGTCGAGCGGTGGCATGACGATCGCCTTGGCACCGCGCGTTACCAGATCTTCTACGACCTGTGCCTCTGTCGGCAGCTGACGACGGTTTTGACCGATCTGAAGCTTGACGTCGTATTTCTTGGCGGCGTCGTTCATGCCGCGCTCGATCTGCTGCCAGAATTGCGAATCCCTGGCGTAGATGATGGCACCGATAACGGTTTCGTCCGCTGCCTTCGCCGGAAGCGTGGCAATTGCCATGGTCGTCACGGCCATGAGGCCACTTATAAGTTTTTTCACGATCAACTCCTCCCTTTGATCTTTGCAATCTGGCGATCTCGTGTGGTGCCCGGATCGCCTTTCCCAGAACTCTCCTGAATTCCTCCTCCAAGAAAAACGTTTTCCGAAAACGTTTCGATAAACAAACACAGCTACACGAAGCTGTCAATGGCCGCAATGCCATTTCAGACTAATTCTTGTCGGAAGTCCCTTCGCGGCTGGATGGTGCGGCTGTCGTTCCGCGCACGATCAGGCGTGTGGGAAGAATAATCTCCTTGGCGGCCCTCGATGGTTGACGGATGCGTTTCATGAGCAATTCCGCCGCCGCGGCACCCATATCCCGCTTTTGCAGTTGTATCGTCGTGAGGTCGATTGATTTGAGGTTCGCAAGCATGATGTCATCGAGCCCGATGACCGAGATATCCTCGGGTATCCGTAGTCCATTTTCCAGAGCGACCTGCATGAAACCCAGCGCATTCATGTCACTGCTGGCCAGAACGCAGGTCGGCGGGGTTTTCATTGTGGTAAAATAATGGGCCGCTTCAATCCCGCTATCGAACGTATATCGCCCCTCGAAAATCATCGATTTCGACTGAGACAACCTCAGACGAGAACTTTCCTGCCGGAAGGTTTCCAGACGCTCGCGCGCGGAACTGGATTCAAGCGGTCCGGTTACGAAGCCGACGCGGCGGTGGCCGAGCGCATGGGCATGGCGAATGGCTTCGGTAATTCCTTCCCGATTATCGGAGCCGACATAATCGTCCTTCCATTTTTCGGTTCTGCGCTGAACTAATACATAAGGCGTGCCATGATCCAGAAGGGCGCGGATGCGCGGCGATTCGCAATGCTGTGAAATAAGCACCATACCATCGACCTGATGATCGTAGAGGGCCTGCATTTGCTGGATTTGGCGCTCTTCATTCTCGTCGGTATTGCACAGGAGCATGGTGCATTTTTCGCGAAGAGCGACATCTTCCACGCCACGCACGAAATCGGCCGAGGACGGATTGGCAACGTCTGCAATCAATACGCCAATGGTAAAGCTGCGCTGCATGCGCAGGGCTCTTGCGACAGCTGAGGCGCGATAGCCTAGCTTGCGTGCCGTTTCATTCACCAGTTCCCGGGTTTCTTCCTTGACATATTGCTTGCCGGACAAGGCGTTTGAAACCGTCGAGAGCGCCAGCCCCGATACCTTGGCCACGTCCTTGATCGTAACTTTTTTTCGTTCTGCCATTCTGTCCCCGTTTTCACTGCGGCTGATGACTGTATTGACATCGTCTGCTTAAAGGATGTATCAAATTGTAGAAACGTTTTCCAGAAACGATTTTATCTTCCCTAATTCGTCGCCGGAGGCACGCTGTAAAGTGGTGCGGCAATATGGGTATGCCACGAGAATCTGTTCTCGTTAGCGGAGGAGGTTAGCATATGACGAACGAATTTCTGCTGCGGGTCAATAACCTGAGCAAATCTTATGGTGCCGTACAGGCATTGCAGGGGGTGAGTTTCACCATGCGCCCCGGTGAGACCATTGCGCTGGTCGGTGACAATGGTGCGGGCAAGAGTACGCTGGTGAAGCTGCTTTCCGGTGTCATTCGTCCCACCTCCGGAACGATTGAGCTGGACGGTCAGTCCATCGAGCTTTCTTCGCCTGATGTCGCCCGTATCCATGGTATTGAAACGGTCTATCAGGACCTGGGTCTTTGCAACAATCTGACCGTTGCCGAAAATATCTTTCTCGGTCGTGAAGAAGTGATCGGCTGGGGTCCTTTTTCTTTTCTGGCGCGTGGTCGCATGCGCGAAAAGGCGAAACAGGCGCTGGCGGGGCTGTCGATTAACGTTCCGTCACCCGACCAGAACGTTACTGGTCTGAGCGGCGGTCAAAGACAGGCGGTGTCCATTGCCCGAAGCCGGTTGTGGAAAAGCGCGCTCGTCATGCTGGATGAACCGACGGCGGCGCTGGGCGTGCAGGAAACGGCCAAGGCGATGGAGGCCGTGCGACAATTGCAGAGCAATGGCGTAGCGATCATTCTCATCACTCACAGTATGCCGATGGCAAAGGAAATGAGCGACCGCGTCATTGTGTTGCGCAGGGGCAGGAAAGTGGGCGATGTTCGCACGGCTTCGGTTTCCGGTGACGATATCGTTTCGCTGATTACCGGCGCGCGTGAACAATTGATCGAGGCGGCCTGACCCCATGGCGCACTCAAAGCTCGTTTCGCTCGATGAGGCGGTTGCCTCCGTTCATGATGGCATGTCGATTACAGCTGGCGGTTTTGCGCATTCCCATCAACCGATGGCTTTTTTCAGGGCGCTTATGCGCACTGGCGTCAAAGACCTGACGATCATGGGTGTGGCCGAGTGCTGGGTGGCCGAATGGCTGGCAGCGGCTGGCATGTTGCGGCGCGCATATTTCTCGAATTTCATGTTTGAAGGATTTGGGCGCTGTCGTCGTTTTTCCGAAGGCATAGAAAACGGAACGATAGAAGCGGAAGATCACAGTCATTTCGGCATGGTCATGCGTTTCATGGCCGCTGGATTGGGACTGCCTTTCATGCCGATGCGTTCACAGGCCGGTACCGACATCATGAATGTCCGGGGCTTTGAAAATCCGTCCGACAAGGCACGGATGTTTCAGTCTCCGTTCGATGGAGAAATGCTTAGCCTGATTTCACCATTGAAGCCGGATATTGCCGTCATTCATGCGGCGAGGGCCGATGAACTGGGCAATGTGGAACTTTACGGCACCACATCCGTCATCGAAGAGCAGGTCCGCGCGGCAGCCATGGTTATCGTCACCGTGGAGGAAATTGTCTCGACCGATGAAATCCGGCGCAATCCGCAGGCGACATTGATACCGGGCATGATGGTCGACAAACTGGTTCATCTTCCCTATGGCGCATTTCCGCTGGGGGTTTACGGCTATTATGAATATGATAATGCGGCGCTGGCTGAATATTACGAAGCCTCGCGCAGCCCTGAAACCACCCGTCTGTGGCTCGATAAATGGGTGCATGGCATAAAATCCCATTGGGAGTATCTGGATGCGCATGGCGCATCGCGGCTTCTCGCACGGCGCACCGATCCGCACCTCGGTTATAAATACGATATACCGGAAGAGGTGGCGATATGACCGGCATCAGTCGTGACATATTGATGGCGGTTGCCGCCTCGCGGGAAATCAGGGATGGCGAAACGGCCTTCATCGGCACAGGACTGCCGATGGTAGCCGCCTATCTTGCCAAGGCAACGCATGCGCCGACGGTCAGTCTGGTTTTTGAATCCGGCATTATCGATCCCGCACCCATCGAGCTTGCCTCCGGCGTCGGCGATTACAAGCTCGTCTATGGTTCGACCAAGGTGGCAGGCACATTCTATGCGCTGTCGCTATTGCAGCAGGGCAAGGTCGATATAGGTTTTCTCGGAACTGCCGAGATCGATGCCTTTGGCAATCTCAATTCGACAATCATCGGTGACTATCGCAAGCCGAAAGTTCGGCTTCCCGGTTCAGGCGGCGCAAACGACATTGCTTCCATGGCAAAACGTTTTGTTATTATTGCGCGTGCCGACCGCAAGCGTTTCGTTGAAAAATTGAACTATCTGACGACGCCGGGTTTTCTCGATGGGCCCGGTGCCCGCGAAGCGGCTGGGCTGCCGGGTGCGGGGCCGGTGAAGGTGATTACCGATCTCGGTATTCTCGGTTTCGATCCACATACAAAACGCATGCGTCTGGAAGAAACGTTTCCTGGCATAAAAGCCGAAGATGTGCAGGATGTCATTGGGTTCAGGCTTGAAGCTTATAGCCGGGCGAAACCAGCAATACCGCCGACATCTGTTCAGATCGAGCTTCTGACAAGGAAAATCGATCCGATCGGCATGTATATCAAAGCTTTTCAGGCCTGACCTATGAGACAAACCGAAATGAAGCATGCAAGCTTGAAGCAGGCAGCGGCAATGGTGAGCGACGGTGCAATTCTTGCATTGGGCGGGAGTGAAACTGCCCGCCAGCCCATGGCTTTGGTGCGTGAAATTATCCGGCAGGGCAAAAAGGGACTGCATCTTTGCGGTTATAGACAGGGTGCCGATTTCGACATGCTTGCCCGTTCCGGCTGTGTCGCAACACTTGACGCGCCTGTCTCTGCTGATCCTTTGCATGGCAATGGCGTGGTGTCGAAGCCAATCGGCAGGGCTGCGGCCTTTGTCCGGTTCGAGGCTGCCGCAGCAGATTTACCATATGCTCTGGTCAAGCCGGAAGCGATGCAACAAGTGAGCGATGGTATCGTAGCGGTAGAAGACGTTTTCGGCGAGGAAGCATCCTTGGCCGTTCGTCGGCTTGATCCAGATATTGCGATTATTCATGCCCACGCCGCAGATATATACGGCAATGTGCAGATGGATATGAAATTTCATGGCGATTTCGTCTGCGATCTTGTTCTGGCCCGCGCCGCAAAATGCGTGATCGTTAGCGTCGAACAGATAGTCAGTCCTCAGTCGATTGTGGGTGCGCCTTGGAAAACCGTCTTGCCAGCTGAAGCTGTCGCTTGCGTGGTTGAGGCACCCTATGGTGCACTGCCCACTGCCTGCGAAGGTCGCTATCGGGCCGACGAGGACGCCTTGGTAAAATACACGAAGGCGAGCCGACAAGCATCGATGGCGCGAGAATGGTTCGATGCGCATATCTATGCATCCGGCAGTCATGCTCTCTATCTGGATCGGCTGGGAATGAAGCATATTCAATCCCTGACCGTGAATCAGCCCATACGTGCCTGAAAGCTGGATAGGTATAGGGACTGCTAAAGCACTGAAAGAAAGATTGAATCCATGAGGCAGGGCGGTGAGGCGGCTTCTTTCTATGAAGAGCGGGGCATGGGGGCTGAAGAAGCCTATCTTGCACAGCTTCATGCTTTGTGGCGCAAGAACTGGCCAGCGCAGTTGCGGGCCGCCCCGCAAGATCCGATGCCCGGTCTGGACTTGCCACAGCGCGTGGCTGAATGGGCGCGGCTGAAACCGGAACAGACGGCAATTTGGTTTTATGGACGTAGTTTTACTTATGCCGAACTGTTCGATCTGAGCGAGCGTTTCGCGCAAGTGCTTCGCATGAAGGGGATCGTTCCAGGTGATCGCGTCGCGCTGTTTATGCCGAATTGTCCGCAGTTTACCGTGGCGTTTTTGGCAATCTTGCGCCTCGGTGCCGTTCATTGTCCGATGAGCCCATTGGCGAAGCGGGCGGAATTGGAACACCAGTTGAAGGATTGTGGTGCCAGAGCAATCATCGCACTGCAATCATTGATGCCTGTTGTCGAATCCTGCGAGAACACCAGTCTTTCCCTGTTTTTCAGAACGCGCATTTCCGATGCCCTGCCAGATGTTGCGGAGATACCATTGCCGTCCATGGTCCTTGCCGAAGAAGCATCACAAGGCGAAGCAATCGATTTCTTCAAGGCGATTGCCGAGATCACGTCGGCAGGCGAGGGCATGGAGAAACGTATGGTCGATCCTGATGCTATTGCTTCGATCAACTATACGAGCGGCACCATGTCCTATCCGAAAGGATGCCTGCATACGCAGGCGCATATGCTCTATACGGCTGCTGCCAATCACCTTCGGGAAGAGAGTTTTAAAGAGGCGACGCTGAATTTCTTTCCGCAATTCTGGATCGCGGGGCAAAATCATGGCCTCGTTTATCAGATATTCTCAGGAACAACGCTTGTTTTGCTGTCGCGTTGGGATGCGCTGGCCTTCATGATGGCGGTATCCAGTCAGCGTATCGGAGCCACAACGATGCTGGTCGATAATCTTCTCGAAGTCATGAACCACCCAAGGTTCTACGAATTCGATCTGTCGTCCCTGCGGCTCATCCGTTGCGTGTCCTTTGTCAAGAAGCTTGACCTCGATATCCGGCTTCGATGGATGCAACGTTACCCAGAGACCGTGCTTTGCGAATCCGCATGGGGCATGACCGAAACGCACACTGCCAACACAGTAACCATCGGCTTTCAACACGAGGATTTTGATCTTCAATCGCGTCCGACATTCGTAGGCGTGCCATCTCCGGGTACAGAGTTCAAAATCTGCGATTTTGAAACCGGAGAAATATTGCCTCTGGGAAGTGAAGGGGAAATTTGTTGTCGGTCACCCTCCATCTTCAATGGCTATCTCAATGCAGAGGAAGCGACTGCGACTGTTCTTCGGGATGGCTGGTTGCATTCGGGTGACATCGGACAAATCGATGCGGATGGTTTCATTCATTATCTGGGACGAAAGAAAGACCTCATCAAAGTGAACGGCATGAGCGTGGCCCCCGCAGAGATTGAGGCGGTTCTGGCCGCGCATCCTGCTGTATTTGCAGTTGCTGTGGTGCCTCGGATGGATGAGAAAAAAGGTCAGGTTCCAGTGGCCTATGTTCAGTTGAAACGCACTGCAAGTCGCATTGTGGAATGTGAGCTTGTTGATTGGTGCAAAGAACGGATTGCAAGTTATAAAGTGCCTGAAGTTTGCTTTTCGCGTGCCCTTCCAGTCAGTGCAACGGGAAAGATAAGAAAGGATGTTATTAAAGGGTGGGCGGAAGCACATTAATATAGAGCAATTTATTATGATCTATTCTCATTGACTCCTCGTCTGGGGGCAAAAACTCTATTTGAATTTGAGGTGTTGAGCGCCATGCGAGGGACGAATTCAATCAGGCGGGCGAGTTTGTACTCCAAAGATTCCTAGTTCGAATTTACGTATGTCACACTCTTGTCAATGCTGGGCAGCAATTGAGCCGCTAACACGAAAGGCGACGAACTGAATGAACCTTGCATCGCAGCCATTCGCGACAAGCCGATTCTTGACAGGCAATCAATTCGTCAGCTTGGGCCCCCACCTTAACCGCTATTCGTCCACTGGCTCATTTTTTTTATATACCAAGCGCCTCCACGAGAAGCGTAAAAGCTGGCGTCGGTGGTCCACGGCTGGGGTGCTTCGGTCGTCCATAGTTCAGTGAAGGAGAACTGTGAATGCTCAGGTAGATCGATATGCTAAGGGGCGCGACCGCCGTCATCGGCATTCTTCGTCCACTCGTAAAACCCATCAGCCGGGATTTGGTACCGCCTGCCCTCTCGCAATGATATCTCGTCTTCGGCGTGAGTAACGAACAGGACATCATGCGCGGGACAGATACAGCCGTTGAACCTCTGACCAAGGTAGGTACAATGTAAATCGACCGCACATGCCTTACTCCCTCTAAATTAAGCCGTTTCACTCGAACTATTAACTATAGCGCGAACGGCACGGGCTGAAATCTTATATTTCTTGGCAATTTCAGAGATGGAAGTTTTTCTCATAAACGCGCTTTTTATTTCCTTTCGCTCATTGCTTTTCACTTTTCGCGGCCGTCCTATATGCTTTCCTTTCAATCGTGCTGCTTCCATCCCAGCCCTGGTTCGTTCGCTAATAAGAGAACGTTCAAACTCAGCTAACGCGGCCATAATGTGAAATATGAGCCGTCCACCAGAAGATGTCGTATCGATACTCTCCGTCAACGATTGAAATTCGACACCTTGCATTCCAAGATTATTAACAAGTTCAACGAGATTAACGAGAGACCTACCGAGTCGGTCAAGTCGCCAAACCACCAACGTATCTCCATCGGAAAGGTGATCCAGTGCTCCCTGAAGCCCGGGTCGATTGGATACTTTCCCAGAAACGCCTTGATCTGTATATATTTTGCTACATCCTGCTAAGCGAAGCGCATTTAGCTGCAAATCAAGGTGTTGATCGTCTGTAGAAACCCTCGCATAACCAATGCGAGCTATTTCTTTTTTTGGTTTTACTAGATCTTCGTTCTTCTTTTCTGTTCGTGGGCGCATAGTAAATATTCTGAGCTTTGCCATTTATTTTAACGCCATTCTTGTTCTCGCGAACCCCCTTGGCGATTGACATAAAGGGAACCCTTTCCTCCGCTTATATTTGTAAACATTTTTCGCAATGAAAGTTCCCCCCGGAATTGGCCGACAGGCCGTTTTGCTGACGAATCTGTGTTTTAATCCAATGCGAATGAGTTTTGACATGGACTTACCATAAGGGTTCCCTTTCGTTCCGAGCATCTCTGTCCGCTATCGAACCAAACTGAGGTGAGTCATTTGATGGATCACCTCGATGCCGCAGATCCCGCATTATTTTCTGCAATAACGGACGCAATTCTAGAGAACCGAATTGAAATCGCGGTTCAGGGAATACATTGCGTTACAAATGCTGACCGTTTGCTTTACGGCGAGTGCCTTGCACGACTTCTGAACCGCGACGGTACCATCACCAGTGCTGGCGAGTTCATTCCCATCCTGGATATCTGGGGCAAAACACCGCTCCTTGATCAGCACATGATTAAGCTCGTTCTTGACGAACTGGACACAGATTCACGCGCAGTTCTGGGCTGCAACATTTCAACAGATAGCCTCACGGACGCCGAATGGTCGCTGATATATCGCCAGTTGGTCGAACGTGCTCACTTGGTTCACCGTCTGGTTCTTGAAATCACTGAAACAAGACCGCTCAGCGATATTGTGACTGCTAACAGATGTCTGGCCGCTGCGCGTAAACTCGGTTGTCTTGTCGCTATCGACGACTTCGGAAGCGGTCAGGTCACGCCCTGGCAGTTGCTACGGCTGGAGGTCGATATCGTCAAGATCGATGCCGCATTCGTTCGTGACATCAAGGAATCCCATCCTCGGGGCAACAGCCTTCAATTCATGATCGGACTGGCGAAATGCGCCGCTCCGACTGTCATCGTTGAGGGCGTCGAAACCAATACTCACCTGATCGATGCAGTGATGGCCGGGGCTACCCATGCCCAGGGATACCATCTGTCTCGACCAGTATTCCTGCATTCAAACGAGCCTGTGTTCCGGGCTAATTCTGAGGGTAAGACATGTCATTAATTTCCAGAGATCTGGCGCGTGTGCTGGGGTCAACCGCCATTGCACTGGTTCTAACAGGTACAATCGCAAAGGCTGAGCCCGCAGTCACGATGGATGGAGCTGCATATCGGTATTCTGCGGGAGGCACTGATACGACGAGTGGTAACACTTTTGAAGCTGCCACGAGCGGGCCGACTAAACGGGCATGGGGCATGCTCGTATACAATGGCTCGATTGCAAACGTCTCCGATACAACAGTCATCACGTCCGGATCCCAAGCACACGGAATTCAGGTCGGCGCCAAAGGTGGCAACGCAGACGGTACAGATCATTCAACAATCAATCTCGGCAACGGCGTTAATGTAACGACGAGCGGAAATGATTCTTATGGTCTTCATGCTATTGATGGTGGAATTATCTCCGGAACCGCGACAATCGGCACAACTGGTGCGAGAGCGTATGGTGCGTTTGCGGAATCTTTCTCGACAATCGATCTGACTGGCGGCTCGATCACCACGAGTGGCAGCCTTGCCTATGGCCTGCTAGCGAACAACGATATGAATACTGTCGGCGGCAAAATCACCGCGACGGATGTTGATATCGACACCTCTTCCAGCTGGACATTTGGTGCTTATGCCAAAAACGGCGGCGAAATTACGCTAAATGGCGGCTCGATCACCACCACGGGCGAACGCGCTTATGGAATTCTCGCCAGCAATGGCGGTATAGTTAGTTCTAGCGCCGATATCAAAACCACTTTCGATAAGACTCACGGCATCCAGGCAGGCGAGGATGCAAACAATCCTGGCGGGCGGGTTAATCTGACTGGCGGAAGCGTTACAACTGATGGGGTTTTCTCAGTCGGTCTGCACGCTGTTCAAGGCGGCACAATCCAGGGCAACACGACAATCACGACCAATGGCGTGAATGGTCACGGCGCGTTTGCTGAAAGCGATTCAATCATTGCGCTGAACAACTCAACCTGTTGATTGCCACTGAGAACTGACCCGGCGTTTCCACCGAG